>JAUHXT010000010.1 GCA_030426925.1 Alphaproteobacteria bacterium
TCTTGGGCGGCTTGCAGGCAGCGGGCGTAACCTGTAGCGAACGGGGCGGGTACTTCTCCCGCAACTCCTTCAGCTTCGTATCGGCGGCCTTGGCTAGGAATTCGCGGATCTTTACGGCCATGCGGTCGCTCGGCGGAACCGGCTTGGCGGGCGGGTTGCCCTCGGCGTCCGCGTGGCTGGCGCTGTATCCGCGATACAGGATGTTCAGGTAGGACGGCACCGCCGCCAAAGAAGCGAAAAATACCCGAAATCATTTAAATTCCCGACAATCTTCATGATTTTTAAATTCATCCCGCACGCCACGGACATGAAAACCCTCTGGCACCGTAAAAACTACAGCAAGCTGGCATAAAAGCCGGTTTGCTCTCCGCAGAACCCGCAGAAAACCGCCGCTTTCCCTTAAACAATAAAATTTAAATAAAATTTTAAGTAATTCCTGTCACCCTGAATATGCACACATGTACCACTGTTGATTGTGGACAATCCGTAACGGGGACTTGAGAAAATCATGCATTCAAATACACTAATACTTATGAAATTGAGCATCGCGCTTCTGTCTTGCGCACTCTTAACCACATTACCGTCTACCGCCTTTGCTGTTGATACGACTTCAACAGGGAAAATGCAGGTCACCCATCTTGGTGATGTCGACTTGGGATGCGGTAAATTATCCGCAGAAGCAGCCTCGATGCGTGATGTCATTTCGCAGCATGAAGATATGAAAAAAGACGCGAAAATGCAGGGCTACGGCGTTAATGCCGCCGCCGGCATCGGCAGTCTTATTGTCGGCACGGTAACAGGCGGCATCGGCTTTGCAGCAGCAGGTTTCCTGGCATCTGAGGCTATTGACGAAGATGCAGAAGAAGCAGAAGCCGTCAGCGACGTGGCCGCACAGCGCCGCTCCTTCATGATGGGCATATTTAACGCCAAGGGCTGCTATGGCCCTATAGAGCATGTCATGCTGGAGCCGGTAGAAGACAAGACCGAAACGGCCCTGATGGACATCGAACCGGCCGCCGGCGAGCGCGAACCCCGCTATAACGACTAATTTCCCCCTGCTATAAACTTGACAGAAGGCAGCAACTATGGGCATTGTGTCTCTAGTTTGATTGCTTTTACAAAGAGACCACGACGACGAAACGACTTTTGAAAGACTAAATCCCTCCGCTCATACATGTCGCGCCGGGTCTGGAAGATTCAAACAAACCAATCTCCCACTTTGCAAAAATCGCTTTTACCAAGGGTATCTGGAACAAGCCAATTGGCAGTCAAACGACTATGACTGACTTGCAAAGAAGAGGAGACCAACTATGGCAACAGGAACAGTTAAATGGTTTAACGAAACCAAGGGTTACGGATTCATCCAGCCTGACGATGGCGGCGCGGACGTATTCGTACATATCAGCGCCGTTGAAAAGGCCGGTATGCGTTCCCTGGCAGAAGGACAAAAAGTATCCTTCGACGTTCAGGAAGACCCGAAAAAAGGCAAAAGCTCTGCAGCAAATATTTCTGCTGCTGAATAACCTTTATTCAAAAAGAAAAATACAGGGGGCGGTGCATATCAGTATGCGCCGCTCCCTTCTTTTGTGGCGACGATATCTCCGCTCTCCATATCCACCAGCACATCAAAAAAACCTTTATCGGTTTTAAATCGCACAAGATAGACAGACCGCCCTTCGAACGACCGGGGAAAGACATCAATATCACGGGACGGCGGCGCAATGCGCAGGGCAATGCGCTTGGCCAGTTTCTCTGTAATCGGATGCCCGTCGGGGATGGCCACCGGCTGCGGCTGGCTCACCACCTTGCCGGGGTTCTCCGGCTTGGGCGGGCTGTAGGGCGCATCATCCGGTCGCGGCTCCCGGCGCTTCGGCGCAGGTTCAGGCGGAGACATCGCTTCTGTCTTCACGCCAACTTTCTTGATGATCGGTTTTTGCGCATCGGGAACATCGACCGCCGGTTCTTCCGCCACTTCCGGCTCGACCGGGTCAAGGATGGACGGCTTTTCCGGCTCTTTAAACACATGCACTTTCGGCTGGTGCGGAGCCGCGGGCTCAATCACCTCATCGGGCTGCACAGGCGCGCCGTAAGTTCCGGGAACTTCCAGCTCCTGCGTCGTGCCATCGGCATTCTTCACGATAATTTTCCCCTGCGCCAAAGCAGGCCCGGCGCAGAATAAAACAGCAGCAGTACATAGAAATGCGTATCTCATGGATGGCAGTATACCAAAGCGCATTAGTAGTTCAAATCATCATCCGCCCAGTATTTCGTGCCCTGGATCGTGGCCTGGAGCGCGAGGCCGTTCTCCGTCAACTGGTATACGGTAGCGCCGTTCACAACCGTCCCGGCTTCCGACAGCTCCCCGCCGTCCTTTCCGGCCTTGGCCGCAGCATCCGCCTGCCCCGACAAATCCCACCCTTCGGTAACAAAGCGGTCGAATGCCGGCTTGGTGTGGAAAATAAAGACAAGGCGGTAATCCTTCGCCCCAAGGCCGAGGCCGAGGCCACCGGACGCCATCTCCATATAGGTTTCCTGCCCCGTCAGGTTATTGTGCGCAATGCCGGAACCGTAGGCCAGCGATACAAAAAACGCGTTCACACCGCCACTGGCGAACACCGCGTAGCCGTAGGCCCCTTCCAGCCGCGCCTGCGCATCCGGCTCTTCCCGGTACAGGCGCGACAGCGTTTTCGCCCGCATATTCTGGATCTCCGCCCGGTCTTCGGCGGCATCGGCCCGCGCCGTAACAGGCAGCAAGACACAAATTATCAGGAAAGCGGAAAACAGGCGCAACATGGCAAAATCCTTCTCATAGGTGAATCGTATAAATCCGTTATAGCACAGTGTGATAACAAATGCTCTTTCGAAAACCCCTTGCCCTCATACCTCACCATGCTACAGTGCCCCGGTAATTTCAATAATGGAAGAGAGCTATGACCAGATATATCGCACTGGCCGCGCTGGCGGTCGCATTAAGCCCCGCACCGGCATCCGCGCAGGATTTCCTGAACCAGGTAAACCGCATGCTGAACACCGTCGACCGGACGGAGCGCACAGTCAACCGCACCACCAACACGGCGGAGCGCATCAACAACAAGATTCCTGAACAACAGCCCGAACAGGAACAACAGGCAAAAACGCAGCCTGCCCCTGCCCCGCAGCCGGTGAAGGAAGAACCGCAGGCCGTAGCACCCGCCGCTGGCGATGATGGCGTAACCGAAGAAGAACAGCGTATCCTCGACGAAGCCAAACGCATCGAAGAAGAACGGATTTTGAAGCAGGCCGAAGAAATCCGCAGCCGCCGCAACCAGCGTTAAACCACGCCGGATATATATCAATGAAAAGACCCCCGGGTGAAAACGCGGGGGTTTTGCGTTAATGCCTAAACGGTAAGGGGCGCAAGGTTTCTTTGACGGCGCTCACGGTTTACTACCCGCGCTTGTCGCCGCTCATTACGCCGGGCCTCCTGAAACTCGTCCACACTCTCCTTGTCGAAAAAGCCGTAACCAAACGCCGTCCGCAGACCGTTAGGCACAGTGGCTTTAAAGGCGCGTATGGGGACAATGCTCTCTATATCGCCGGCTATTTCCAGCACTATTACGGGGTTCTCGCTACACCGGTCATAGAAAACCAGTTTCGCATGCCCGGTATCACCGCCCGTCGCTTCGATAATCCGCCTGCTCGTTTCCTGCGCAATGGTCATCAGCCGCTGGCGCGCAACCCCGTCACTGGCAAACAGCCTGGGCTGGGCTACCATAATCTGGAAAAATGATGATGCGTTCGGTCGTGCCATAAAAGTCTAATATAAAAGAGCGTCCATTATGTCAATAATAATGTCAGCCCGGCCGGGCAAGGGAAATACCGATCAGCAGCGCAATATAGGCCGCAATCTGTATCCCGACGATCAGCAGGATTTTGCGCAGCGCGTCCCTGTTCATCCTACCGTAACCCCAGGTCTATGTTTTCCAGCCGCTTGATTTCATCGCGGTATTTCGCGGCTTCTTCGAATTCGAGGTTCGAAGCGGCATCCTGCATCTTCTTGTCCAGCTTGGCGATATAGGATTTGAGCTTGTCGGGCGAAGACAGTGCTTCCTGCTGCTGGTCGCTCATCCCGGCAATGGTTCGTTGCACCTCCACCCGGTCCGCGCGCTCGACCACGCTGTTCAGCACATCATTGATATTCTTGCGCACGGATTCCGGCGTAATGCCGTTTTCCTTGTTATACGCCATCTGTTTGTCACGGCGGCGGGATGTTTCTTCCATCGCGTATTTCATGGAATCCGTGACCTTGTCGGCATACAGGATCACACGGCCATCGACATTCCGTGCCGCCCGTCCGATCGTCTGCACCAACGATGTTTTGGAACGCAAATATCCTTCCTTGTCGGCATCCAGAATGGCCATCAACATACATTCGGGAATATCCAGCCCCTCACGCAGCAGGTTAATCCCCACCAGAATGTCGTAAACACCGAGCCGCAAATCACGGATCAGCTCAATCCGCTCCAGCGTGTCGGTATCGGAATGCATGTACCGCACCTTCAGACCGTTCTCGTTCAGGTATTCGGACAGCGCCTCCGCCATTTTCTTGGTGAGTGTCGTCACCATGATACGCCCGCCCTGCGCGATCACTTTGTTGCACTCGCTCATCAAATCGTCGATCTGGTGTTCGGTAGGGCGCACCTCCACCGGCGGATCGATAAGCCCGGTTGGACGCACCACCTGCTCGACAAACACACCGCCCGTTTGTTCCATCTCCCACGGGCCGGGTGTTGCGGATACATAAATTGTTTGCGGCCGGAATTGCTGCCACTCTTCAAACTTCAGCGGGCGGTTATCGACCGCAACCGGCAGACGGAACCCGTAATCCACCAGCGTTTGTTTGCGCGCGCGGTCGCCGTTATACATCGCCCGCAACTGCGGAACCATCACGTGGCTTTCATCCAGGAACATCAGCGCGTCTTTGGGTAGGTATTCGATCAAGGTCGGCGGTGGCTCCCCCGGCGCGCGGCCGGTCAGGTAACGCGAATAATTTTCAATCCCCTTGCAAGTCCCTGTCGCTTTCAGCATTTCAATGTCGAATTGCGTGCGTTCCGATATGCGCTGCGCTTCCAAAAGCTTTCCCTGACTTTCGAACCACGCGATACGTTCTTTCAGGTCTTTTTTCATCTGGCTCACGGCCTGCGTGATCGTCGGCCCCGGTGTGATATAGTGACTGTTCGCGTAAATCCGAACACCATCCAGCCGCGCATGTTTTTCACCGGTTAGCGCATCGAACTCGACAATCTCTTCCACCTCATCGCCGAACATGGAAATCCGCCACGCGGAATCCTCCATGTGTGAAGGGAAGATTTCAACCGTATCCCCGCGCACGCGGAACGCCCCGCGCTCAAACGCGATGTCGTTGCGGTTATATTGCAATTCGATAAACCGTCCGATCAGGTCCTGCCGGTCAATCTGCATCCCCTTATGGATATCGAACGTCATGGCAAGGTAATCTTCCTTCGACCCGATACCGTAGATGGAGGACACAGACGCAACGATAATACAGTCCTTGCGCTCAAACAGCGCACGTGTGGCCGAGTGGCGCATCCGGTCGATCTGCTCGTTAATCGAACTGTCCTTTTCAATGAACGTATCCGATCGCGGAACATACGCTTCCGGTTGATAGTAATCGTAATAGGAAACGAAATATTCAACGGCGTTATTCGGAAAGAACTCCTTGAACTCACCATACAGCTGCGCTGCCAGCGTCTTGTTGGGTGCAAGGATAATGGCCGGACGCTGCGTTTTCTGGATAATATGCGCCATGGTGAAGGTCTTGCCCGATCCGGTAACGCCCAGCAAAACCTGGTCGGTTTCGCCGTTCTCCACCCCTTCGGTCAACGCCTTAATCGCCTCCGGCTGGTCACCGGAGGGCGTAAAATCTGATGTCAGCATAAAAGGCGGTGAGCTTTCTAAAGGTTCCGCCGCCGCCTGATTGAGTTCAACAACGCCGCGCATGGGAATAGATATAGTACAGGATGATGAGTTTTTGAAGATTTGACTTATTTTTTCAGTTTGGTAGACAAGGGCTATGTTTCGTTATTTACCGCTTTTACTGGTTTTCCTGACAACCCCTGCCCTGGCCGACACGCTGTACCTGCACAACGGCGATAAGTTCAGCGGTGACATTACAGATGCCAGCAACCCCGGTGTATTACAATTTCGGGCGGCTTTCGGCCAAAAGCTGGATGTTCCGTGGGAAACCGTCGCGGGATTATACGATTCCAGCGGCCAGCCTGTCCCCTTCCCTTCAAAACCACAGGAAGTAACGCACCAGCAGGCCTCAGCCAGCGCAACGGCCATGACCGCCGCAACAACAGCGGCAACAGAACAAACGGCTGCTACGCAAGAAACGGCGGAAGCGGAATCCGCGCCCCAAGAACCCAAAGTCTGGTCCGGTCGCGTCAATCTGGGGGCATCCATACAAAGCGGCAACACGGAAAATGAGGCCCTGAATGCCGATGCAGAATTAAAGGCCAAGTGGAACAAGAAACACCGTTCAACCTTTAAGGCCGAAGTAAACATAGAAGAAGATGACGGCGACACCACCGAAGACAACCGTATGATCAGCGGCGAACATGATTATTTTTTCACTGAAAAGTGGTTTTTAAATTCAGGCCTGTCGTTTGAACAAGATGATATTGATCAGGTCGATTTGCGTTCTGTCGCCAGCCTCGGCCTCGGCCATCAGGTCTATGAGCAGGATGATCTGAACCTGCAATACATTCTTGGTCCCAGTTACCTGCGTGAAGACTTTGAAAGCGGCGGCACGGAGAACAGCATCGCCGCACGCTGGGCGTTTGACTATGACCAGAAAGTTTTCGATGATTTGTTGCAGTTATTCCACGACCATGAATTGCTGGTTCCGGCTGACGATACAGATGACTTTTTATTCGACAGCAAAACCGGTGTCCGTGTCCCGTTGAAAGCCGGACTGGTCGGCACGGCGGAAGTTGATTTCGATTGGGACAATAAACCGGAACCCGGCACGAAAGAAGACGATACGGAATATTCCGTCAAAATTGGATACGAATGGTAATCAGCTGTATTTGTTGATGGCGATTTTCACCATCTGTTTAAGTTCTTCTGCCAGCGCACTTTCGGCATCTTCAATACCTTGCTTGTTCACAACGCTCATCGCATCGACATGCGCCTGAATAATAACGCGCTGCGCTTCAAGATTTAGTTCAGTTTCACCGATATAATCACGCAAGGATTCCGCGAAATAAGTCGTCAGTTCGTCTTCGGACAGCGCAGCAAGGTCCTTGATTTCATGCGCCAGTGTAAAGGCACGTTCTGACAATTTGGCGCGCTGCGGTGTATCCCCCATATCACGCATATCAATCCAGACTTGAATTAATTCATCGAGAAAACCGGCTATTGCTGCAGGACACTCTTTCTTCATTTTCTCCACCAGCCGGTTGGCTTCCTCAATAGCTTCCGGATCGACTTGGCCTGCCTGCTTTTCGTCTTCACGTTTACTCAGCCCAAGTTTTTGCAAAAGACGGTTGGGAAGATGGATCAGTTCTACTTTCATTTTTTACGCACTACCTTAATTTCGTCCGCCTTGGTCTTCCGGCGGTCTTCAAAATTGATCGGGCTTTCCTGCCTGCGCCGGTCAGGGCCAAAATACGTATCGACATTCACAAACGGGCGCGGATGTTCAATGACATTGCATATACGCGACGCCAGTCCCTTGGCGGAAATCGGCTTCACCAGCGTTTCATTGGCACCAAGGTCACGCGCACTGTTAACGATTTTCTCGGTCGTAAAACCGCTCACCACAACAACCGGCATGAACCTCACTTCCTCCTTATCGTGGGAACGGATCCAGCGTAGTAATTCCTCCCCCGACCCGCCAGGCATCAGCCAGTCCATCAGGACAATATCGACATGGGTGATAAAACGGGATTTGGAACGCGCCTGTGTGACGGTCAGCACCTCGATCGCTTCCTTTCCGTTATGACATTCCATGATATCACCCACGCTGAAAGCTTTCAGCATCGAGCTCATCAACGTCACCATATAGGTGGAATCTTCCACCACCAGTACGGTGAAATTGCTCAAATCATAGGGTTGTGGTTGTTTTGGGTCTTGGGCTCCGGGAAACACAGCTTTGGCCTGCAAAAAATGGTTAATGCGTCACGCACTAGGATAGCAGTGTCTTCGCATGAGTAAAAGTCTCTTACACAGGCATTCTTGCCAATTGTTGACCGCGTGCATCTTGGATAAGGACCTCGGTATGGGTACTGCCTTCCTGACGTAAAGCAATACCTAGTTGTCTGGCGATAGACAGCGCCTGCGCGTCTTCTGTATCCCCTTCTACATGCAGGCGGAAAGCCTCGGATAACATGGTATCGCCAGATGCCAGCTTAAGCCTGCCCTCTGGCCCTTGTCGTGTTCTAAAAACAGCTACGCTCATATTTGTATTCCCCTACACATCAAACTTAAGCACCAAATACCCGGAAATTCAAACTTTTTATTGAAAATCAATTAATATTATGTTAATTAAGTTCTCGAAATAAAGGATACCAATGACTTACAGGAAGCCCCTTTTTAATAACAGAGCGCTTTCCGTCCCGCTTGTTGACCTGAAGCGGGGCGACGTCATTGCGTTCAACAGTTTCAGCGGCAACCCGCAGGACAAAGCAACGACCTCCCCCTATGTCGGTATGATTTTCGGCCTTTCTGTCAGCTATGAGCAGCAAAGCGACGGAAAATATAAGGCCGTCCCGGTAGGCTTTAAAGTCATGATGCTGACCCCTTACCCGTGGGAAGAACATGTCCCGAATGACCCAAGCCATTTGATGATTAATGACGTCCCGACCAAACAGGAAATGGGACTGAACGCGGCCAACAATTACCGGCTCAGTTACACACTTGTGACCGTCCCCTTTGAACGCCTTGATCAAAAATTCAAAAAAACCGGCGATTTCACCGAAGCTTTAAGCGCAACTGTTTTCAAACATGCCTTAAGGGCGCTCGGACTGGAAACAGAAAAAGGCAACGCCGCAGATGATGCTGACATCGAGGACAGGATCGCCGAAGACCTGTTCACGAAAAAGCACAAACGCCATGTGCAGCAATTATTAAAAGCCGATGAAAACCCTACCTTCCAGAACATCCCAGAAGAAGCAATCATAAGCGCGTCAAAACAGCTGACCGCCTATGAAGAATTATATGATGCAGTCGTCATTGCGTCCGGCAGCACTGTAGATGACAACAAGATGGATGCGTATGAAGAACAGCTGGGCAGAAGGGATAATGACTCCCGGCTGGAATTCAAAGAGAAACGTAGACAATTGCGTGATTCATACAGAAGCCGTTTTGGCAAGCGCAATACGCCAACCAGAAAAGCGGAAGAAGCCATTCTCACGGAACGTGAGAGAGTTGAGCGCTCCATCAAAACATTAAAGGCCGCGCAACATATAATTGCCGGAAACCGCGATCATATACCCTCTCTTATTACTCTGGGAAAACTGCACTCCCCTGACGTATGGCAAAAAATCGCGAGTGATACAGGAATTGAAAATATTCAGGATTTATATTTTCTGGATGATGACAAACGCGCCGCACTGCGTACATTCATCCTCTCGCAGCGTCCGGGAGTTCGCCTGGAATTCCTGCGGGTGTGCAATAATTTTGAAATGGATACTATCGGACTGGAAACGTCGAACGAATATTCCGTCCTGAATATTGCGATCACCGAAGAACAGGCTGTATCTTTCAGGGAACAATTCCCGCAGGCATTCAAAATACTGGAAGACGTCATACCCGGCCAGTCACTGGAAGAAACCATCGCCTTTGTACGGGGATCACAGGTCCCCCAATTACGGAACAACTTTGCCCGCGTCATTCTTGCGGCCTATTACTTGCAGGCGCAGGCAGACGGATTGGTATCCGAACCACCGGTTCAGGAAGATAAGCCGGAAGCAAAACCCGCATTCAAGACCGCATCTTACGATATCCGTCTGAAAGATCTTGGTCCGGGCCGCGCAGAAAAACTAAAGAACCTGCCGATTTCTATTATTACTGGTTCGTACGCATCCGACGAAGACTCCTTCGATATCGAACTGGACGGAGAGACTGTGACACTGGTAACAGTGCGTGACGCGCATGAGGCATTCAACAGACTGTCTACACAGGAAGGCCCGCGCAAACGTCAAGCGGAAATCGTTGGTAAAATAGCGAAACTGGAATCCATGACGCTTGAAAACGCAAAACTAGTCTACAGAACAATCAACGAGATGTATCAGGCGCTGGAAAGCATCGACGAAAAAGGACCGGAACAATCCAGCCTCGCTAGACTGGACAGGCTGGGCTTCCTGCACCTCGCCCCCTAAAACTTGATAAGTTCTTTTTCCTCAGCGCTAAGTTTCCGGATACCTTTTGTATCTTCGATAAAGGACAGCAAGTTATTCGTATAACGCTTCGGGTCCTCTTTAGTCGCGACAAATTCTTTAAACCCGCTTATAAAATCGGGTGACAAAGTTCCTTTAATCGTCAGCCGGTCCAGCTCTGCATCATACAGAATATCGCCGTTATAAACTTTCTGCCCGGCAGCGCACTGCGCAATCAAGCGCGTTTTATACCGGCTAAACAATCGTAACCACGGGTCTTTCCCGACCAATGGATTTTTTACGATCGGGCTGGTATCGCGCATATCAAAAACCGCGCGAATAAAATGATCGACATGCGGATGCAATCCTTCCTGCGTTTTTTTTGTAACAGGAACATCCAGATCAATCCCCGACCAGATCAGTAAAATTTCAACGATTTCCTTATCAGCTGCAGCAGGATCACCAAAAACATACCCCTCATCTTTCGCGCAAAAATCCTTTACCCTGCGACGTAAATCCGCATTCGTTTTCATCACGACAGTTAGGTTGGGAAGCCGCCCCGCTCCGCGCACTTCGAACGCTTCACGCTGTGGCACACTGACATCCGGCTCACGGGTTATAAAAACCACCGCAAGCCCAAGTACAAGAAAAAGCGCAACGCCCGCACCTGGAATTTTCCTGTTCTGCAAAAGCGCGGTGATATTCATCATCATGGTCTTATTTTATCAGGGCTTATGCCGCCTGCGCGAATTTCCCGCTTAAAGCATCACGGATCAGCGCAATCGTCTTGTCCTTGCCGTACAGGGCAATAAAGGAACCAAATCGCGGCCCCTGTTCCTGACCAATCAGCACTTCGTAAATGGCTTTGAACCATTCCCGCAGTTCTTTCTGGTCATAGCCGTTTTCCTTGCCCGCGCTGAACACTTCGGTTTGCAGCGCTTCGCTATCCGCGTTATCCGGCAAAGCCTCCAAACGGTTCGCCATGTCCTCAAGCGCTGCTCGCTCACGGTCATCCGGCAAACGGTATTGCTTGGTTGGCACAACGAAATCTTCGTAATACTTCACCGCACATTCCACCAAGCGGTCAAGCAGCGGATTATTTTCCGGCGACGCTTCCGGGCTATACAATTTGATAAAGCCCCACATTGTTTCCTTGTCCTGCGCATTGGATGCAGATGCAAGGTTCAAAAGCAACGCAAAACTAACCGGTGTTTCCGGCGGCATTTTCCCTTCATGGATATAAAAGGCCGCGTTCTCAAGTTGCTTGTCGGGCTCATTCCCTTGCTGCGGCAACTTTCCGGCAAAGGATAAATACTCATCAACCGCTTTCGGTATCACATCGAAATACAGTTTTTTACCCGATGTCGGACGCTGGTACATGTAATAAGACAGTGACTCATTCGGCGCATAAGTCAGCCATTCTTCGACCGTAATACCGTTCCCCTTGGATTTGGAAATTTTCTGGTTCTGCTCATCAAGAAACAATTTGTAATGGAACCCGGCAGGCTTTTTGCCGCCCAGTATCTCCGTGATTTTTCCGGCGATGTCGGCAGAGGCAATAAGGTCTTCGCCCGCCATTTCGTAATCAACGTCCAGCGCATACCAACGCAGCGCCCAATCCGGACGCCATTGTGCTTTACAATGACCGCCCGTTACCGGTACTTCAGTTTTCGTTCCGTCCTCGTCTTCAAACACAACCGTTCCGGCATTCGGTTTGACCTCCAGGATAGGAACCTGCAGGACTTTGCCTGACTTCGGTGAAATCGGCAGGAACGGCGAATAGGTACCCGCACGTTCTTCTCCCAAAATTGGAATAACCGCGCGTTTCACTTCGTCATGCTTTTCCAGCATCTTTAACAGCGCCTCATCAAATTCACCGGACTGGTACGTCACGGTCGATGACTTGAACTCGTAATCAAAACCGAAACTATCGAGGAATTCATTCAGTTTCGCATTATTATGATGGGCAAAGCTTTCATATTTTTCGAACGGATCTGGCACTTTCGTCAGCGGCTTGCCAAGGTGCTGCGCCAGCATGTCCTGGTTCGGCACATTGGTCGGCACTTTGCGAAACCCGTCCATGTCATCGGAAAAACAAATCAGCCGTGTCGGGATATCCGAAATACAATGAAACGCATGACGTACCATCGAAGTCCGCGCGACTTCGCCAAACGTACCGATATGCGGCAGGCCGGATGGCCCGTACCCGGTTTCAAACAGAACATATCCCTTCTCCGGTGTCTTTCCCGCCAAACGGCCAAGCACCTTTTTGGCTTCCTCAAACGGCCATGTACGGGCTTCAAGGGCGAGGGAACGGTCAATTTTTATGTCTGTCATTTGTAAGTACCTGTGATAAAATAGAATTATGAATTGTTTTCGCGCAAATTCCGCCAAAAATCAAGGTAATCCGCAACATAAGCCTCTTAACAACCAGGCTGGGAACGCCCTTTTTCTGATTTTTCTGGGGATCGCGCTTTTCGCTGCCCTGTCTTTTTCCGCTTCGCAAGGGTTCCGTACCGGCGCCAGCTCTGTTAGCAAGGAACAGGCAAAGCTTATCGCTTCTGAAATTCTGGATTATAGCCAGACCGTTAAACAAGCTGTGCAGATGTTACAAATCAACGGCTGTGGAGACACTGAAATCAGTTTTGAAAACAGCGTTGTTGCCGGATATAACAACCCCAGTGCCCCAACCAATGATACCTGCGATGTTTTCGAGCAAGAAGGCGCAGGGCTAAGATATAAAGTGCAGGAAAACTGGTTTGATCAAAGCATGTCAGGATCTCATCACGCCTTATGTCAGCATGAAGCAGTAATGTTTGTCGGAGACAATTCTGTACCAAATGTTGGCACAGATTGTGGAACCGAAGACTGCAAAGAGCTTGTTATGAAAATGCACTTTGTTCCTAAAGAAGTATGTGTAGCCATCAATGAACAGTTGGGCATAGCGAATGATTATAATGGGAGCTGGCCACCACCGGAAAACGCAACAACAGACCCGGGATCCATGTCCGGAGCTCCGTTCGTAGGGGTTTATTATAACAATCCCAATGGTATAGATGACGGAATTAGCGGTGCTCAAGCAGCCTGTATAACCGTAGAATGTACGCAGTCGGCATCTCCCAGCTACACGCTGTTTTATCAAGTCCTGATAGCAAGATAAGAGTATGAAAAAAGAATCTGGCAACATACTTATAATCATCCTGATCGCCATTTTCCTGCTTGGCTCTTTAACGGCCATGCTGTCCCGCTCCGGTGGATCCAGCAACGAAACCGGGGATTTTGAACAGCAGTCTCTCCTAATCAGCAGCATCCTGAACTACTCCAGTGGTATTGAACAAGCTGTCTCACTACTTAGACAACGAGGATGCTCGGAAAATCAGATAAGCTTTGAAAACGATATACTTGCAATCGCAAATCCTAATGCCCCTCTCGATGAAAGCTGTCACGTTTTCAGCGAAGCGGGAGCAGGCAAAACATACGAACTTATCCCGGATGCATTTAATAACGGCGGATCATCAGGATGGACATTTACAGGAGAAAACGTGTTTTCCGCTATTGAAACAACCTGCCCCGCAGCTAGCTGCGTTGACTTGGCCATGGTAGGAGTAGGTGTTAATGAAGACGTATGCCTAGCAATCAATACAAAACTAGGCATTGTCAATCCAAGCGGAGACTTGCCAGAGGACACAAATATTTCAACCGGCACACACTTTCAAGGAACATTTACCCCGGTCCAGGCAGTCGCCGATGAGGCCGGAGGAACGAACATAGCCGGCCAAAAAAGCGGATGCTTCACAGAAACCGTAACAGGACTCCCGGTTTTCTACCGCGTACTAATCCCCCGCTAAAGCTTCGACGCGCAGGCAATACAGGTCAGCACTGCCGGGTCATTTTCCAGCCGTTTGGCCTCTATCTCCTCATCACACTGGATACAATAGCCAAAATCTTCGCCGTCCATGCGTTTCAGCGCATTTTCCGCCCGCACGATCTGTGCCTGTCTCCTGCGTTCCGTTTCCTTCGCCATTTCCTGCTGTAACAGCGCATCCTGCCGTGACAGCCGCCCCTGCGTCGTCTGGTCGAGTTCAACCGGAGCCCGCGATTCCTCGGATATCTCGCTTAATCTATGGAGTTCGGTAATCCGCTCCTTGAGGTCTTTTTCCAAAGCCTTTATATCTAGGTCTGACCTACTCATAGCAAACACAGGGTATGACAAACCATGGCCAAAGAAAAGACCGTTACAATTAAGGATTTTGAAGGAATAGAAAGCCTGAACGATCTCTGGGCGCAAACAGTAGATGTCTGGCAATACGGCTTCATGGGCATAGATATCGGCAAAATGCTCAGCGCCATTGCTATTTTCGCAGCATTCCTGTTTGTACGCGGCCTGTTCAGTAAATATGTTCTCACCCGCCTGCACCACTTTACAGACAAAACCAAGACGCGCATTGATGACAAAGTCATTGATGCATTAATTCCACCCATTAAATTTATCCCGATTATCCTTGGTGTATTTTTTGCGTTTCAGTATTCAGGACTCGACGAAAAAATGGGCGTGTTTTTCGACAACCTGATGCGCTCGCTCATTACTTTCACGATTTTCTGGGCCCTGCACCGTGCCATCACCCCTGTCTCCCACGGTATGAACAAGCTGGAAAAGCTTCTAAGCCGGGCATTGGTTGACTGGTTGTTTAAAGTCGTACGTATCCTTGTGCTGTTCCTTGGCGGCGCCATCATACTGGAAATCTGGGGCATTAAAGTCGCCCCGCTGCTCGCCGGACTGGGGTTATTTGGCGCCGCTGTCGCGCTGGGCGCACAGGACTTATTCAAAAACCTTATTGGCGGAATCACCATCCTCGCCGAAAAACGATTTCACCCCGGCGAATGGATTCTGGTTGATGGGGTGGTCGAGGGAACGGTAGAGGAAATCGGCTTCCGATCCACAAAAATCCGCCGCTTTGATAAAGCGCCGGTTCATGTCCCGAACGCGCAGCTATCCGATGCAGCCGTCACGAACTTCACCCGCATGACCCACCGCCGCATTTACTGGATGATCGGCGTGGAATACCGCACAACCGTCGACCAGTTAAAAATCATCCGCGATGAAATCACAAAAGTTCTGTACGACGACGACCGCTTTGATACGTCCGATAAAGTTGTCACATTCGTGCGGGTTGACTCGTTCGGCGCGTCTTCCATCGATATCATGGTCTATTGCTTCACCAAAACAACTGTCTGGGGCGAATATCTTGAAATCAAGGAAGATCTGGCCATGAAAGTTAAGGAAATCGTCGAAAACAAGGCTGAAACCGGGTTTGCCTTCCCGTCACAATCCATTTACATCGAAAGCCTGCCCGAAGACGTACCGGAAATTTTTATCCCGCCAGCACAGGCATAAGCCCTATACGAACCATAGCAAGACGCTCAATTTTTTGCCTGTGCTGATCGATTATGCCTGATCGCGTTTCACCAGTCATAGGGATTTTAAAAGCTTCAAGAGTGTCACGATCCATGCTTGTTTCAAACACGGCATGTGACAAAAAGAAATTACGGTTTGGGATTGTCCAGAAGAAACTGGATAACGGCTTGCCTGTCATCACTATCGCGGATACCAGGGAAAGCCATGCGGTTCCCTGGAACCGTGCCACGAGGGTCTTCCAGAAACTTGTCCAAGGCTTCCTCGGTCCACGGACCGTTCGCTTCGCCATAACCATTCATGGCATCGGAAGCACGGCCAAAATCACCCGGCATACGTCCGATAACACCTTGAAGGTCTGGCCCTATACGACCCTTACCGCCATCGACAGTATGGCATGCCTGGCATTTGAGGAACACTTTTTCACCGCTTACATCCGCACCGGCCGCTGTTATTGGCAGTGCAATTGTTAACGATGTTGCTAAAAAAGCTGCAATTCTGGCATTCATAACAAAACCTGTTCCTGTATTCTGAAGGTATAGTAATAAATAATTTTCATAATTTTGTCAAATATTGTCTGCCAATAACGCAGTATGATACAGAGATATATGAATCAGATTCAGCCTGCCGCAAACAGCACCACCCTTATTCCGGACGCACCCGTTCTCTGGGCGACAACGAAAAAAGCGTTCATCCTGACCACGGACGGGGAGCTGCAAACGCCGCCAAAGCATAAGGCGCAACAGCTGCTCCACAAAAAACCAGTCCTGGCCTGCCACATGCCCTATACGTGCAAACGGCTGGGCGCGCAGGATTTGTTCGGCTTTGATATCCTAGAACTCTTTGCGTTCGTTCATCCGGGCGCGTTTTGCGTTCCCACCCCTGCGGGACTGGCGAAGGCGTTAGGGCTGCCCGCACCGACGGCGCAGGACGACTACCCTTTCACCCTTCTGGAATGTGTAAAGGCGCTGCTGAGTGACCTCGCAAACGACCCGTTAAAGGATAAAGCCAATCCGCTGGAAATCGCCTCCGCCATGGGACAAAACGGTCAGGGGTGGAGCTGGGCTCCGTTTATTTACGCCGCGCTCGGCAAACAATATAATCCCGATGAAATCGTGATGAGCAAAACCGCGCTCAACGTCTGGAAACATTTACCGGAATGGAGCGAGGATGCACCGCCTCCCCCGCCGTCCCACCACCCGGTAACGGGTGAGGAAGCGCGGGCGAAACTACAGGAACTGTTAGGGCAGGAATCCGAAACCCGCGAACAGCAAAAGGAATACGCCAGCAAAATGACCGCCGCCTTCGCCCCGATGCAGGACGGTGACGAAGGCCCGAACACGGTACTGCTGGAAGCCGGAACGGGGACCGGAAAGACGCTCGGCTACCTCGCCCCCGCATCCGTCTGGGCGGAAAAGAACCAGGGCGCGGTGTGGATTTCCACGTACACAAAAAACCTGCAGCGCCAGATAGAACAGGAACTGGACAGCGTCTATCCCGACCCGGATATCAAGGACGCAAAAACCGCCATCCGCAAGGGGCGTGAAAACTATCTGTGCCTTTTAAACCTTGAGGATACGGCAGCCGGCGCGGCATTGTCCCGCCATCCCGGCCACGCCATAGCAGCGGGCATCATGGCGCGCTGGGTTGCCGCCACACCTGATGGTGATTTAACGGGTGCATCCTTCCCCGGCTGGCTGACCGGATTGCTGGGGCATCAACACACCGCCGGACTGGCCGACAAGCGCGGGGAATGCATCTATTCCGCCTGTGACCATTACCACCGCTGTTTCGTTGAACGGGCAGTCCGCAAGTCGGCGCGTTCGCGCATCGTCGTTGCCAACCACGCGCTGGTCATGATTCAAACCGCCCTGTCCGGTGAAGGGGACGAACTGCCCAAACGCTACATTTTCGATGAGGGGCATCACTTGTTCGATGCCGCCGACAGCGCCTTTGCCGGACACTTAACCGCGCAGGAAACACGCGACCTGCGCCGCTGGATTTTGGGCGCGGAGGGCGGCAAGCGTTCCCGTGCACGCGGCCTCAAGCGTCGCGCTGAAGACCTCGTATCCGGCAACACCGATGCCGAAGCCATGCTGGCCGACATCTTCCATCATGCCCGTGCACTCACCAGCGATGGATGGACAACACGGTTAAAGGACGGACAGCCCAAAGGCCCGACAGAAAAATTTATATTTGGCGTATACCAGCAGGTTTACGCCCGCGCGAATGGCCGTGACGGCCCCTACTCGCTTGAAACCGAAACATACCCGCTCAATGACGGGATGGAAGACATCGCAAAGGAATTAAGCGATGCGCTAAAAGCCCTACAAAAACCCATGCAGGATTTATCCGTATGGATGCGCGGCCATTTGAACGAACACGCTGACACGCTGGACAGCGATACGCGCAAGCGCATGGAAGCCGTGATAGCTGCATTGGAACGCCGCGGCCGCATGACCTTAAGCGCATGGATATCCATGCTGGAATCCTTACGCGAACAAAGCATAAGTGAAGGATTCGTCGACTGGATGGAAATTGAACGCGGCGATGGCCGCACGGTGGATATCGGCCTGTACCGTCACTGGCTCGACCCCATGCGCCCCTTTACCGCCGCCATTAAACCCCACGCGCACGGAATCGCCGTCACCTCCGCAACTCTACGCGATGGCACAGGCGACGAAGCACACGACTGGGAAGTCGCCATGCAGCGCACAGGCCTGGAGCGCCTCAACCCCTCCTGCGTTAAGGAACAATTCTCCTCTCCCTTCGATTACGGCGAACAAACACGCGTCTTTATTGTCACCGATGTCCGCAAGGATGATCTGGACCAGGTATCTTCCGCCTACCGCGAACTGTTCAAAGCATCGGGCGGCGGCGGCCTTGGCCTCTTCACCGCCATATCGCGTGTGCGCGGCATCCATCAGCGTATCGCCAATGACATGGAAGACGCGGGCATCCCGCTATATGCACAGCACGTCGATGAAATGGATACCGGCACACTGGTCGATATCTTCCGCGATGACAAACACGCCTGCCTGCTCGGCACCGATGCCATCCGCGACGGTGTGGACGTACCCGGTGACTCGCTGCGCCTGATTGTCTTTGACCGTGTGCCGTGGCCGCGGCCGACCATCCTGCACAAATCCCGCCGCGAAGCGTTCGGCAAAAAACGCTACGACGAAATGATGACACGCTTAAAGATTAAGCAAGCCTATGGCCGCCTGATACGCCGGGCGGACGACCGCGGCGTTTTCGTTATGCTCGATTCCATGCTCCCCACCCGCCTGCTCGGCGCTTTTCCTGAAAATGTGGATATCCAGCGCATAGGACTAAAAGAAGTCATTGAAAAAACACGATTTTTCTTGAAAGATGAATAACCTTTTGCCTATATCCATTCAGCTATGACGTTTTATGTAGAAAATTGGCCTTATTTCGACCCCGCCGTTGATTTCGAACGGCTGGAAAGCCAGCGCTACGCCCTGTTATTCGACAGCAACTGCCCCGGCTCTCCCCAAAACCGCTACAGCTATATCTGCTGGGACCCGGTGGAAATAATAGAATCTAAAAACGGGCTGGTCAGCATCACCAATAGCGAACAGGTCTCCAGCTTCACCGCCAACCCGTTCGATATCCTGCGCCACCGTATCGAACTCTACGGCATGGACAAGGCGTACGATCCCGACCTGCCTCCGTTTCAGGGCGGCGCAGCCGGATGCTTCGGCTACGATCTGGGACGTCAGCTGGAAGAGCTCCCGGCAACGGCCATAGACGACCTCGACATGCCCGATATGATGGTCGGCATTTACGATCAGCTCATCGCCTATGACCATGAACTAAAAAAAGCGTGGCTGATCATCCACGCTAAAAACCGGCGGGAATTTGACCGCCGTAAATTCATGCTGATGAGTATGACCGGGGAACTTGAATCTTATGATCCTGCAAACCTGACATGGTATTCCGACAAGAACGAGGAAGATTACCAGGACGATATCCAGATAGTAATCGATGAAATCTATGCCGGGGAAGTGTTTCAGGTAAACCTGTCCCGCAGGCTGCAGGCCGAAATCCCTTCCGGCTTTTCTTCCTTCGGGCATTACCAGTATTTGCGCGATATCAACCCCGCGCCCTTTTCCGCCTACATGAATTTCGGCGATATCCGTATTGCCTCCGCTTCACCGGAACAGTTTTTACATGTCGAGGACGGAATCATCACCACCCGCCCGATCAAGGGCACAATGCCGTCATCCAAAGACCCGCTGGAATTGTACAACAGCGAAAAGGACCGCGCCGAAAACCTGATGATCGTCGACCTGATGCGCAACGATATCTCCAAGGTAAGCGACTACCTGTCCGTCCGCGTGCCGAAGCTCTTCGACATCGAAACCTACGAAGGCATACACCATATGGTATCAACAATTCAGGGATTGTTGCGTCCCGGTAAAACGTCCGTTGATCTTCTCAAAGCCTGCTTCCCCGGCGGATCTGTTACCGGCGCGCCAAAAATCCGCGCCATGGAAATTATTGAGGATTTAGAGCCATACCGCCGCGGCCCTTATTGCGGATCGCTGGGCATGATCGGCTATGATGGATATATGAACACGTCAATCACAATCCGGACATTAATTTACCGCAATGATGCAGTGTATTTGCAAACAGGTGGCGGCATCGTCGCAGATTCCGTCCCTGAAAAAGAACTGGAAGAAACACTGGACAAGGCCGATGCCATCCTGCGCAGCTTCGATGCACGGCCATGGAGGAAATACGCATGATAACGACCCTCTGGCTCAACGGTACATTTGTGAAAAAGGACAAACCGCTTATCAACCATGATGACAGCGGTTTCCTGCGCGGCGCGGGCGTGTTTGATTCCATGCTGGCCGTCAACGGCGTACCGGTAAACGCGCAGGAACATTACCTGCGTCTGATCCATGATTGTGAAACCGTGCTGCGTATCACCCCGGACATCAGCTTCGAACAATTCCACGATACCGTACAAAACCTGCTGCGTAAAAACGGCATTGATAAAGACCACTACGCCCGCATCCGCACGCAAATTACCGGCGGCATATTAAAGGAATTTCTGGGTAAACCCGACACGCCAACCATTTCCATGAGCTGTTCGCGCACCCGCACACCGGACAACCAGGAAAAGGTCAAAGCGTGGATTGTATCCGACTATCCGAAAATCGCCGGATGCATCCTCGAAAACTGCAAGAAGCTGGACTACACAAAAAGCTATTGCGCCATGCAGGATGCCCGCGCCCATGGCTGCAACGAACCGATTTTAACAAACACTGACGGCAATATTGCCTGCGCCTCCACCTCGTCCCTGTTCATCGTCGAAGGTGGAAACGCCATTACGCCAAAACTGTCCGATGGAATACTGGACAGCCTGTCCCGCCGCGAACTCATCCGCACTTATGGCGCGAAAGAAGAAAGCATTTCGGTCGAACGGTTCAAGGCCGCCGACCACATCTTCCTCACCAACACCATCCGCGGCGTGCGTCCGGTTATCGAACTAAACGGTAGCGCAAAAGAAGAAGGGACGATTGATATCGTCCCTGCCCTCAATAACCGGATATTTAAAGCGGCTTAAGCGGCCAGCGCGGCTTTCTTGATTTCTGCAAAAGAAATCTGCTTTTCAAGACGTGCCTTGGCCATATCGTCCTGCGCAAGCGACAACTCGTCCGTTAGATTCTGGATGTCTTTATCAAGATCAGCGGCGTTCAGGTCGGCGATATTCACCGCTTCTTCCGCCAGAACAGTCAGGTTATCAGCCGTAATATCGGCAAATCCGCCCGCGATAAAAATCTTTTGCGGCTTGTCACCTTCGGATTTCCAGATTTCAACGATACCCGGCTTTACAGTCGCCACGATCGGTGAGTGACCGGCACGCACGCCCATCGCCCCTTCTTCGGCCGGCACCTGGACCTGCCATGCAGGTTCGGACATCAGCTTCGCTTCCGGGGAAACAAGTTCAAAATCGAATGTCTTTGCGTCGTTCATTTTTTCCTCATTGTCATGCCCGCTTTATGCGGGCATCCGGATCCCCGCCTTCGCGCGGGGATGACGGGAATGGTTACGCAGCTTCCGCAGCCATTTTCTTGGCTTTGGCTTCCGCTTCTTCAATTGTTCCGCACATATAGAACGCAGCTTCCGGCAGGTGATCGTAATCACCGTTCACAATCGCTTTAAAGCCTTTGATCGTGTCTTCCAGTTCAACAAACACACCCGGTGTGCCGGTGAACACTTCCGCCACGTGGAACGGTTGTGACAGGAAGCGCTGGATCTTACGCGCACGGGCAACAACCAGTTTGTCTTCTTCTGACAGCTCGTCCATACCCAAAATCGCGATAATATCCTGCAGTGCTTTATATGTTTGCAGAGTTCTCTGAACATCCGCTGCAACCTTGTAGTGTTCGTCACCCACAACGCGCGGGTCAAGAATACGGGAGGTTGAGTCCAGCGGGTCAACAGCCGGGTAAATACCAAGCTCCGCAATCTGACGTGACAGAACAGTCGTCGCATCAAGGTGGGAGAAAGTCGTTGCCGGCGCAGGGTCAGTCAAGTCGTCAGCAGGCACGTAAACCGCCTGAACCGATGTAATGGAACCCTTGTTCGTTGATGTAATACGTTCCTGCAGCGCACCCATGTCGGTTGACAATGTCGGCTGGTAACCCACAGCAGACGGGATACGTCCCAAAAGCGCGGACACTTCTGCACCGGCCTGTGTAAAGCGGAACACGTTGTCCATGAAGAACAGAACGTCCTGACCTTGCTCATCCCGGAAATATTCCGCCATCGTAACACCGGTCAGGGCAACACGCGCACGCGCACCCGGAGGCTCGTTCATCTGACCAAAGCATAACGCCACTTTTGATTCACCTTCAAGGTTGATAACCCCGGCCTCTATCATTTCATGGTACAGGTCGTTCCCTTCACGGGTACGCTCACCAACACCTGCGAACACAGACACACCACCGTGCGCCTTCGCGATGTTGTTAATCAACTCCTGAATAGTAACGGTCTTACCAACCCCGGCACCACCGAACAGACCGATTTTACCACCTTTAAGATACGGGCAAAGCAAGTCAACAACCTTAATACCGGTTACAAGCTGCTCAGCCTGTGTGGATTGGTCCACAAAGGAAGGCGCCGGACGGTGAATTGGATAGGACTGTTTGGATTCAACCGGACCGCGCTCATCAATCGGCGCGCCGATCACGTCCATAATACGTCCCAATGTTGCCGGACCGACAGGAACGGAAATCGCATCGCCCGTATCTTTCACCGGCTGCTTACGAACCAGACCATCCGTTGAGTCCATCGCGATAGCGCGCACTGTGTTTTCACCAAGGTGCTGCGCAACCTCAAGAACCAGTGTCTTGTTATCATTACCGGCGTTCACGGTTTCCAGCGCGTTCAAAATCGCGGGAACATTTCCATCCGGAAACGTCACGTCGACAACCGCGCCCATAACCTGTTGAATAAATCCTTCTGACATTTTTTCCTCTTCCTCTTTTAAAAGTGTTACACGGCCTCAGCGCCGGAAATAATTTCAATCAGTTCTTTCGTAATGTAAGCCTGACGCGCACGGTTATATTGCAGCGTCAGCGCATTGATGCGATCACCTGCGTTGCGTGTTGCGCCGTCCATCGCCGTCATACGCGCTGCCTGTTCCCCTGCGGCACTGTCCAGCAAGGCGCGGAACATCTGCACCCCAAGGTTACGCGGCAAAAGCTGCCCCAAAATCGCTTCTTCTTCCGGTTCAAAATCATAAGGAACATTGGCAGTTTCTTCGACTTCACCCTTGGCATTATCATTGGCCTCTTCAGGCTCCTGCATTTTGAACGGGATCAATTGTTGGCCTGTCGGTTTTTGCACCAGAACAGAACGGAATTCGTTATACACCAAGGTACAGATATCGAATTCGCCCTTATCGAACAAACCAAGCACTGTTTCGGTGATTTCATTCACCTCGGAAAAACGTACGCGGCCCGAAGCACCGATACCGGTATAGCTGGTCACGATTTTGTCTTTATGCTCGCCTTTCAAAAGGTCGCGCGCCTTACGGCCGACAGTTACCAGCTTGACGGTCTTCCCTTCCGCCTGCAGCGCCCTGATATCCTGACGCACCTTACGGATCAGGTTGCCGTTAAAACCGCCACACAAACCGCGGTCGGACGTCACGACGACAAGCAGGTGCACATCGTCCTTACCCGTACCGATCAGCAGTTTCGGTGAGTTCGCATGAACGACAACACCGCCCGCAACCCGTGCCAGCATCCCGGCCATGGCCGTAGCGTAGGGTTGAGAGGATTCCGCCTGTTCCTGCGCTTTTTTCAGCTTGGACGCAGCCACCATCTTCATCGCCGAAGTGATTTTCTTCGTTGACTTAACGGAAGCTATGCGATCCCTGAATTCCTTCAAACTTGGCATAAAGCACGTTTCCTTTAGGCAGCTTTCTTAACGTTACCGGCAAAACCATTCGTGAATTTCTCCAGGAACGCTTTCATCTTGTCTTCCAACCCGTCATCCAACTTTTGTTGGTCACGGATAGTATCCAGGATGTCTTTACCGTTCGCACGAACATCTTCCAGCAAGCGGGATTCATAAGCCGACACCTGGTCAACCGGAATACTGTCGAGATACCCTTTCGTACCTGCGTAAATCACGAACACCTGCTCTTCCACGGCCAGCGGAGAATATTGCGGCTGTTTCAAAAGCTGTGTCAGGCGCGCACCGCGTGCCAGCAATTTCTGCGTCGATGGGTCAAGGTCGGATGCGAACTGTGCGAACGCTTCCATTTCACGGTACTGCGCCAGCTCCAGCTTGATCGTACCCGCAACCTGTTTCATCGCCTTGATCTGCGCGGCGGATCCCACACGGGAAACGGACAGACCAACGTTAATCGCCGGACGGATACCTTTAAAGAACAAGCCTGTTTCAAGGAAAATCTGGCCGTCCGTAATGGAAATCACGTTCGTCGGAATATACGCCGACACGTCACCGGCCTGTGTTTCAATGATCGGCAGCGCCGTCAGGGAACCTGAACCATGCTCCTCGTTCATCTTTGCGGAACGCTCCAGCAGACGGGAGTGAATATAGAACACGTCACCAGGGTACGCTTCACGGCCCGGAGGACGACGCAAAAGTAAGGACATCTGGCGGTATGCCACAGCTTGCTTGGATAAGTCATCGTAAATCGCCAAGGCGTGCAGGCCGTTATCACGGAACCATTCACCCATCGCACACCCTGTATAAGCGGCCAGGAACTGAAGCGGCGCAGGGTCAGATGCCGTAGCGGCAACAACAATGGAATATTCCATCGCGCCGTTTTCTTCCAACTCACGAACCAGCTGCGCAACAGTCGAACGTTTTTGCCCGATCGCAACATAAACACAGTAAAGGTGTTTCTTCTCGTCTTTGTTTGAATTCACGCTTTTCTGGTTGATGATCGTGTCAACACAAACGGCTGTTTTACCTGTCTGACGGTCACCAATCACAAGCTCCCGCTGGCCACGGCCAACCGGCACCAGCGCGTCAATCGCTTTCAGGCCTGATTGCATCGGCTCATGCACGGATTTACGCGGGATAATACCCGGCGCTTTCACTTCCACGCGGGTAAATTCGGCGTCCTTGATCGGGCCCTTACCGTCGATCGGCTCACCCAGACCGTTAACAACACGGCCCAGCAATCCCCTGCCGACAGGAACCTGAACAATCTCACCGGTACGGCGCACGATGTCGCCTTCTTTAATATCGCGGTCTTCCCCGAAGATCACTGCACCGACATTGTCCATTTCCAGGTTCAGCGCCATGCCTTTAATGCCGCCCGGGAATTCCAGCAATTCACCGGCCTGCACGTTATCAAGACCGTAGATACGCGCAACACCGTCCCCAACGGACAGAACCTGGCCGATTTCGGCCACATCTGCCTGCGCACTAAAATCAGCAATTTGCTTTTTCAGGATTTCTGAAATTTCAGCTGCTTTGATTTCCATTTCTCTCTCTTCTCTTCTCTTCGTTTAACTTTATAAATTCAATATACGGCTTATCTAAGAGGCTTTTGCCTTGCTCGCATTCTGGTTCGCGCCGGATTTCATGGCTTGCTTCATACGTTCTAACTTCCGCTTGACTGAATCATCAATCATGCGTGACCCGACAGTCACAACCATGCCGCCGATCAGGTCCTTGTTCACGGACACATCCAGCGTCACATTCTGCCCCATCGCATCGGACAGGGATTTTTGCAGGGCTTTGGTTTCAGCGTCACTTAACGCGGCTGCGCTCTGAACCGATGCATTCACTTCACCGCGGCGTGCCGCGACTTCGTTTTTGAACGCACCCGCGACCCCTTCCAGAATCGGCAGGCGGCGGTTTTCAGCCAGCAATGACAGGAAATTCTTGGTCAGATTATGGAACTTCGCCTTGTCCGCAAGTGCGGCCAGCGCGGCCTTCTGTTCCGCCCGCTTGAACAACGGAGAATAAAGCACGCTCTGCAAATCCACTGAATCTGCGATCATCGCGGACAGGTCGTTCAGGTCTTTTTCTACGGAATCGAGGGCCTTTGCCTCAAGTGCGGTTTCAATCAGCGCTGTTGCATAGCGTCTGGCGGCTGCGCCGGAAGATGCGTTTTTCGTTGCCACGCGTTTAACCCTTGTTCTTCGTTAATATATTAATCAAAGTTTGGTGTTGAATTAGCATACGAAACACGGCAGCGCAAGCGCCTTTGACCAAGTTTTTTCGTTATTTTGGGATTCAAATTTAAATGACGAAAAGCTGCCAGTTCAGGAACGAAAAACGCTCCGGATCGAGGTACATTCCCAGCGCCTTGAAAAGCAACAAATGAAGCACGTAAATTTCCAGAGTCCTGCGCCCCAAAAGCTGGAAAAACCAGACAATAATACCCGGCAGCGCCTTGGTCAGTTTAGGGTATGTTTTAGGCTTGAACAACCAGACAAACCCAAACGACAGGAACGTGCCGATCGCCAGCACAAAGGCCTGCTGGTTATCCAGCCCGAAAAACAGGGTCTGGAACCCGATAAACACCATAATATTGGCGATCAGGAAAAACTCGACCGTGTCCTTTTGCAGCGAACGCGATTCCTGCTGGTGACGCACCATCCACCCGAACATTGCGATCATCAGCGCCTGTGTTCCGTATTCAAACAGGAAAGCGGTGGGAATGATCAGCACCGTCAGCACAAAAGTCGTTGCCGCCAGCGACCGCAGGCTGGTCAGCGCCACACGCATGGTGTTATCCAGCAACATCCGGCAAAACAGTATGGTGAACAGGATATTGAGCGGCATAATATACATACCGCTTATAATATTGGCGACGACAAGAATCGTTCCGCCGATCCATAGTTTGGGGCCTAAATCACGGCTTCGTGCATATCCTCCCAGGAAAAACCATATCGGCACGCACATGCGACCAAAGGTTCGCCACCATTCCTCATTTTCCGGAAAGAAGTAATAGCCGACATGGTCGACGATCATCAGGATCACCGCCACAGCTTTGAAAAAATCATAAGAAGTCAGGTCTTTAGGCAGGAGTTTGCCCGATGACGCAGAATTTATTTGTAACACGCCCGTTAACCTTTTAATTTTGTCCTGCCTTGCATCATAACAGGTTTTCTACCCCGTCTAAAAGAAAGAGTGTCATGCATCCCCCGCCCCAGTGGATTTTATTACTGATTGTATTTCTGGAAGGATTCGCCGTACTGGCCGCAGAATTGCTGGCCATCCGCCAGATTATCCCGCGCACAGGCAGCGGCACCGACACTGTTTCCATCATCATTGCCGCTGTTTTGCTGCCTTTGGCCGTCGGCAATTACCGCGGCGGGCAATTTTCTGCCGCCAAATCGCGTTTTTTCCGTTCCGTACGCGCAAAACTGCTGTTCAACGTCATTGTTGCGATGGTTTTCCTCACGCTTGGCCTGTCTTTTGTCACAATGCAGGCATTTTTTCAGGAATTAACCTTCCGCGGCATCACCAACAGACATCTTGTATGCACATTATATGCAGCCGTCTTTCTGGTTGTGCCCGTCTACCTGCTGGGACAGACATTGCCGCTGGTCAGCCATTACTTCCGCGGTGAAACCAAACAGGCCACGACCGGCAAAATCCTGTTCCTGTCCACCAGCGGTTCGTTCATGGGGTCGGTCTTCTGTACGCTCGTACTGATGGCAATAATAGGCGTGCATTATACGGTGGTTGTTCTGATCGCAAGCCTTGCCGTTCTGACCCTGATTATAGCCAGAAAAACGCTCAGCCCCGGCCCCGCCACAGCCCTGCTCGTACTGCTGGCCGCTCTGGCAATGAACAACGGAACCGTCATGGCAAAAAACAACGTCGTAAAAAACAACGAATACCATATGGTTCAACTGGTTCCCGAACCGACCAGCGAACGTATTGTCGATATGCGCCTGAACGGAAATTTATCCGCCCGCTACGCCGCCGATGAAAACAAACTGCTGGATTATCAGCTGTACCTGAACAAGGTGTTCTTTGATCCCATCAGCATCAAATCCGATACGCCCAAGGACGTTTTGGTCATCGGCGCAGGCGGGTTTATCGTGGGATTAAAAGACCGTTTCAGCACAATCACTTACATAGACATTGATGAGGATTTACTAAAAATATCGGAAGAACGTTTCTTAAACGAAAAACTCAGCAAGAATAAAACCTTCGTTGCCATGCCTGCCCGCGCCTTTTTGTCCAGAGCAATTCAGGACGGACACCAATACGACATGATCGTCATTGATATTTTTCAGGGGCAGACATCCCTGCCCGAACACCTCGCCACACAGGAATTTTTTCAGCAGATCTATGACGCACTGAAACCGGGCGGCATCATGGCCGGGAACTTTTACCTGTCCCCGCACTTTTCCGATGCGCTCAGCCGCCGGCTCGATAATACGATACACTCGGTTTTCGACAATGTCGGCCGCCATGTCCTGAACTTGTATGACGGGTGGAACAACAATCCCGGCGCATACCGCAACATTATCTACAGCGCCTATAAGCTGAAAGACGATAAAAAGGTTTATACAGACAATATAAACCCTTCGTTCTACGACAAAAACCGCAAGACCAGATAAACGAACCCGTCATTGCGAGCGCAGCGAAGCAATCCATACAAGACTGGATTGCCGCGTCGGCCTGAAGGCCTCCTCGCAATGACGTCGGAATTATTTACAAAAAGGATTGCGGATCGATATCCACCTGTACCCGTACAGCGGACGGCAGCTTGATACCGGATAACCAATGCCCAATGCTTTTCTGGATATCGATTTTCTTGTCGGCGCGCACCAGCAGGCGGCGGCGGTATTTCCCGCGCAAACGGTAAATCGGCGCTTCTGCAGGGCCAAGCGTTTGTATCCCCGCCCCGTTCGGCGCACTTAAACCCAGCGCGCGAGCCACCTGCACCACCTGTTCTTCGTCCCGGCCCGATACGATAATCCCGGCCAGCCGCGAAAACGGCGGCATGTTCGCGGCCTGCCGCTCCTCTTCCTCCACCTGCAAAAACGCATCGCGCTCCCCTGCCGCCAGCGCCTGCATCACGCGGGATTCAGGAGCAAAACTTTGCAGGTAGACATGCCCCGGATCGTCCGCGCGACCCGCGCGACCCGCCACCTGGTGCAATAACTGGTACGTGCGTTCCGTCGCCCGTAAATCCCCGCCCGATAACCCCAGGTCGGCGTCGATCACACCCACACAGGTCAGCTTGGGAAAGTGATGCCCCTTCGCGATAATCTGCGTGCCGATAATAATGTCGATATCCTGTGAATGAATCTCTTCCAGTATCGCCTTTAGCTTGTCATGCGTATCCGCCGTATCGCTGGACAGCACGGCGGTCTTCGCATCCGGAAACCGCTCTTTCACTTCTTCCAGTATCCGCTCCACGCCGGGACCACAGGCAACAATGCTGTCCTCCTCCCCGCACGCAGGGCAGCTTTTCGGTACGGCCATGAAGTGATCGCAGTGATGGCAATGCAGCTTGCCCGTGCGCCGGTGTTCGACCATCCACGCGGTGCAGCGCGGACATTCAAACCTGTGACCGCAACTGCGGCATAACGTCAGCGGCGCATATCCCCGGCGGTTCAGGAACAACAAAGCCTGCTCCCCCCGCCCGATAGTCTCTTCCACCGCCTGAACCAGCGACGGCGCAATGAAATGCTGCCGGTCTTCTGGCGCATCGCGCTTCAGGTCGATTAAATGCACCTCCGGCAAACGCGCGCCGCCATGCCGATCGGGCAGTTGCAGATGCGTATACCGCCCCTCCCACGCATTATGCATGGTTTCCAGCGACGGCGTGGCAGACACCAGGACAATCGGGATATTCCCCAGATGCGCACGCACCACCGCCATATCACGCGCGTTGTAAATCACGCCGTCTTCCTGCTTATAGGCCGGGTCGTGTTCTTCATCGACGACAATCAGCCCCAGATCAGCAAACGGTAAAAACAGTGCCGACCGAGCACCGATCACGACCTTGCTCTCCCCCATCGCGACACCGCGCCATGTCCGCTTGCGCACACCGGGCGATAAGGAAGAATGCCACAGCGCAGGCGAACAACCGAACCGGTCTTTAAACCGGTCGAGGAACGCATTAGATAACGCAATCTCCGGCACTAAAATCAGAATTTGTTTGTCATTCGAAAGAGCTTCAGCAACGACTTCAAAATATACTTCCGTTTTTCCCGCGCCCGTCACCCCGTCTAACAGACTGGTTGAAAACCCACCCGTTTTTACCTTGTCTTTAAGGGTGTTAGCAGCATAGTCCTGATCCTTCGACAAAACCGGGCCGCCGCGTTTCGGATCGGGCGCACGGCACGGCGCAGCGCTGTGAATCTCCACACTGTCCAAAAGTCCCGCTTTCGCCATACCGGATACGACACCGGGCGTGCACGCGGCAAGCTCCGCTATCTCCGCCGCACGTAACGGCGGCATACCGGTCATCGCCTCCACCACCCGCCTGCGCTGGGGTGTCAGGCCATTCATATCGGTATCGGCAGGCAGCCTGTATCCGGTGGCAGGCGCTGGCGGCTCCAGAGCACCGGGAACACTGAGCGTCAGTTTTAAAACGGAACCCTTGGGCGCCATCGTGTATTGTGCAACCCAGTCCAGAAATTTGCGGTGGACATCGGGAAGCGGCGGCAAGTCGTAATTGGATGTAATCCCCTTCAGCTTCGCCGGATCGACCCCGCCCTCTCCCTCGCCCCAAATGACAGCAGACACCGTACGGTTCCCCAGCGGCACAGTGACATACGCGCCCGGATGCAACACGCCCCCGGTGAAAGCATAATCATATGCTTTATCAACCGGGTAAGGCACCAGGATGCTGACACTATCCCGATTTCCACTAATGGGGTCAGGTTCATCTTGAAAAAGACTTTGCATATGTTCAGTATGGTGTCCTGATAAAGACTTGAAAAGCGTGAAAGGGTAAAACGGATGAAATTCTTTGTAGATACAGCTGATCTGGACGAAATTAAGGACCTGGCAAGCACAGGCATGCTGGACGGCGTCACCACAAACCCGTCCCTGATTAAAAAAGCCGGAAAGGAATTCATTCCGCTGATCGAGGATATCTGCAAAATCATCGACGGTCCGGTTAGCGCCGAAGTCGCCTCAACCGACTACGAAACCATGCTGAAAGAAGGTAAAAAGCTGGCCAAGATTGCCGACAACATCGCGGTAAAAGTGCCATTGACCGAAGCAGGTTTGAAAGTCTGTAAGGAGCTGTCCGATGCAGGAACCATGGTCAACGTTACGCTGTGCTTTTCCGCATCACAGGCAATCCTCGCTGCCAAAGCCGGCGCGACCTTTATCTCCCCGTTTGTTGGACGACTGGATGATTTGTCACAGGACGGCCTGCAGCTGATCTCCGACATTTGCCGCATCTACGAAAATTTCCCAGACTTCCATACGCAAGTTCTGGTTGCATCGATCCGCAACGCTCTCCATATCGTTGAAAGCGCAAAAATGGGCGCGCACGTCGCAACCATACCGCCAGCGGTCATCAGGCAGCTTTACCACCACCCTTTAACCGATAAAGGTCTGGCCGCTTTCGTCGATGACTGGGCAAAAACCGGTCAAAGCATCCTGTAAAAAAACCTTCTTTAAACCTTTTATTAAAAAAGTGGAAAATGGTTAACATTTGTTAATCATATTTTGTTATATTCTAAACATCTGATATCATTTGAAAAAAGAGTATTGCTTGAGTGATTTTAAGTATGAGTACCGCTGGTTTTGGTAGAAACCCTAACCACGCAAGGAGACTATATGCGCAGGATGCGCTTGATGATTTTGGCATTGTCCTTTGCACTTGCTTTAACAACGGGGGAAGCGGGTGCTTCGTTGTGGGTGGAATGCATGTTCGCCGCCAATGTCAGCAGCGCATCCAATAACGGCGATGATAAAGACTTACGCGCCACGCTGAAACTTGATGTCAAGATCGTCACAATCCGCCGCGGCACAACGAACAACAACGGTTGTGGCTTCCGCAAAGGCGATACAATCGAAATATCCAACTTCACGGACAACCCGGCCGAACGCCGGACCTTCATTGCAAAATCGCTCGACCTGAAATCAATACGCAGCGGCGATCACGTCACCATCATGTACGGTCTGCTGGATAATGAAAAAGGCAAACAGGAAATCTGGGAATTCCTGCGCGTAAAGCATAACGCCGATAATTAACTTGCGGCTCTCCGCTATCCTTATGATACACTTTTAGGAATGAGTGATTCACAAATATCAGAAGCCATGGATGAAGCAGACATTACGCCCGAAGATGTCCTGGCGTTTTTAAAAGACAATCCGAATTTCCTGCAACGCCACCCCGAAGCGTGTGATTTGCTGATCCCGCCGCAGGCAGGCGACGGCAAAAAAGTCGCAGATTTCCAGTCCTTCATGATCAAACGGCTGAAGGACGACAAAAAATCGGTTGAGGACATGACGGCCGAACTGGTTCAGAACGCCCGCAACAATATGAACAACCAGCAACGCATCCACACTGCCATCCTGCGCCTGCTGGAAGCGCGCAGCTTTGATGAATTCATCCAGATTATTACGATGGATTTATCGGCCATGCTGGATACAGACATTTCGGTACTGGTTGTTGAAAGCAACGGCAACGACATCCCGCATATCCATACATCCGGCATACGCGTTATCCCATCCGGCACAATCGACAAATGGATGGGCAGCGAAAGCGTGCTCCTGCAATCCGATATTTCCGGCATCGAAGCCATATATGGCGGCGGCGCTACATTGGTGCAATCACAGGCACTGCTGCGCGTTGACATTTCCATGGACACGCCGCCGGCAATTCTCGCCTTCGGCTCCCGCGACCCCAAAATGTTCGAAGAAGGACAAGGGATCGAACAAGTCTCATTTCTCGCCCGTGTGGTAGAACGGACATTCAGACAATGGCTAAACCTTCCGGTATAACCGGCACATCATCGACAGGCATCTTATACAAACCCAAACCATATATGGGCATAAACCTCTGGACCCTGTTCATCATCCCGATCTGGGTGGAAGGAATTTTACGGTTCCTGAATTTATACCTCGATAAATTTCCCAACCTTTTTCATTTTATCGGCCAGTCGGAACTGTTCCCCTTCGGCAGCATCGCGCTATTCGTTGTCTTTATATTCCTCGCACTGGAAATCATCCATGATTTTTCCTACTCCAGCTCTTATACAGTACAGATTAGCGAGCGCGGCATTTCCGGTCCGCAAAAGCGTCCGGCTAAAAAAGGAGGACTGTTCCAACGCGCACAGTATGATATTGAAATCATCCCGTTTGACCGGATCGACACGGAAAAATCGTTCAAGGAAGCAAAGCTCGGATACCACTATATTTACGCTTTGGACGGACGGATGATCTTCCTTCACCCCCGCCTCGGCCCGACACAGATCGCCGATATTGAAACCCAGTGTCTGGAGGCCGTTAGCAATCTGTAAAAAAAGATTGAACTTCCTGGAAAAGAGGTATAAATCGACCCCTTCCATAATAAAAAACAATAATGAGAGTGGTGTGAAATGGTTAATACTGCCTACCAAACCCCTATTGAGGGCAAACCGCAAGACCCTGCCAGGCTTCTGTCGGCCTTCTTTCAAATTAAAGCCGCATCCAATCAAAACGTCACAATACCAGAATTCTTTGGCTTAAAGAGCAGACAAACCATTGGTAGCCTGTCAAAACTCGATATAAGAAGCGGCCGACTGACAGTTACAAAATCAAAAGAAACTACCAGCGTACGCCTGCTGTTCTCCGGTGACCGGGACATTACGGTAGTTCTGGGCAATGATTCAAACGGCACCCCTGCCCGGATAGAAAAATTTACATCGAACCTGTGCCGCCTTGATGTCACTGATCCAAAAGTTTTCGATGCCGTCAAAACACTTTTCAGCAACACCATAAGGCACCAATCTCTGGAAAACCGTTTTCTGGCTCCCGTCATGAAAATATACGAAGACCAGAAAATAAAAGCCGAGCTGTATAAAGCAATCGAAAAAGGCGCCATGGCCACAATAGCAAGACGGAAAACATTTACCGACTCTGCTGCAAACGACCCTGCCGTAAAGACAGAAGAAGAAATCATGAAGTTTTTAGGTATCAGGGGAAGAAGAGTGCTGGATCGCCTTCACGACAAATATCACAGCACTGAAAGAGACGCAAAATTGGGACTTCCTATCTCCGTCTGGGGATTGGACGGCAAAAATGTCAGCATCACGTTAAGAGGCCCGGGCGAAAGCAACCTGCATCTGGAAATAACATTGCCGCAAAAACACGCGCACGGAAGAATAAATGGTATTGCGACTGATAACGTTAATCTAATGGTATCCAGCCAAACATTAGGTCTGGCAAGCGACGCTTTACGCATCGCATATAACGGTAGAAAATTAAAAGGCAGCGAGGCCGCAGAAGTAAAAGAAAGCATCCGTGCTATTATCGACCATCTGGAAACCATGCCGAAAAAACCGAATATCCTCATGCGACTGGCAGCCACGTTTACACGTAGCCCTGCACTAAAATTGGCAAATCCCGTGCCGGGCGAATGAAATCCTGTGGCCTGAACAGACTACATCCGTTAGAATTCTTATGTGATTGATAATGAATTTCTTGAACGCTGCGCCCCCGACCTTGCCGAACAGCTATTGCAATGGCATCGCTGGCTGACGACCGAAAAAAACTATTCGCGCCATACGGTCCGCGCCTATACCCACGATGTCAACGAATTCATATCCTTCCTTGCTCATCACAATAGTGATGCGGTATCTATCAACCATATCTCCGCCGCCGCCATTTCCGACTTCCGCGCGTGGATGTCGAAACAAGCGGTACAGGGTAAGGGCAACGCATCGCGCGCGCGGTCCTTATCCGGCATCAAAAATTTCCTGACATGGATGGACAAGCAGGGCATCGCCCACAACGCGGCATTACAGGCGGTGCGCAGCCCGAAAATCCCGCGCAAACTCCCCCGCCCGCTGGAGGAAGTGCAGGCCTTCCGCCTTTTGGAACAACTGCCCACAGACGACTGGGTAGGCCAGCGCGACAAGGCGCTGTTTACCCTGCTATACGGCTGCGGCCTGCGGATTGATGAAGCCCTGTCCCTGAATATTGCCGACCTGCCGCGTGATGGTTTCCTGCGGGTAAGGGGAAAAGGCAATAAGGAACGCCAGGTCCCGGTGCTAAAACAGGTCACACAAACGGTAGAAGATTATATTGCCGCCCGCCCCTTTGCCGCCACGCCGGACAGCCCGGTTTTTATCGGTGAACGCGGCAAGCGTTTGAACCAGGGCATCGCCCAAAAATCCATGCGGGATTTACGCCTGCTTTTAAATCTGCCGGAAACGGCAACCCCGCACGCGTTGCGCCACTCCTTCGCCACCCATTTGTTGCAGAACGGTGCAAACTTGCGGGAAATTCAGGACCTTCTCGGCCACGCGTCTTTAAGCACTACCCAGCGCTATACGGATATCAACGCTGATGAACTGTTGAAGGTTTACAAGGCCGCGCACCCGCGCTCCTCTTAATTCATTGACAGTCACCACAAAACCTCTTAATGATTTCCATATTATGAAGGTGTGTCTTGTAACATCCGTGTTTAAATTAGTCGGCGATGTCCTAGGCCGCTGGGCCGACAGCAGGCTGCCCGGCGAATATAACGATGCCGCAGAATTAAGACCTTCTAGTGGATTCCGCCCCAAATTCCTTGGAGGCTCGCCGCGCATTGAAGAACACCCCTGGCCATTCGAAGACAAGGTAGAACCCGGTCAGATAAAACCGATGACACGGGTTACAAGGGGCAGGGACGGAGAACTGTTACCGCCCGGCGTCTCCAATCTGGCCACGAAAAAACGCCTGCGCCGTAACGACCCCCGCTATACAAAGCGCCGCCCCTTTTAATCTTTAACATAATAATTGACCAGATTTGGTCTCTCTGATACACCATCCCGCATGAGAAAAGTCGTAAAAGACGTCAAGCGCGGTAACTGGCGCTATATTCAAACGGTAAAGGATAAGCCCGAGTACCGGGGTGAATCTCTGTCCAGAGACACCATTACCTTCATGGGGGTATTTAATATATCTGATAGCGGCCTGATGAGCCGCCTGATCGACGCTATAAAAAGAGATAATACCCTGGGCCGTGAAGAAAGAAGACTGATTGAACGGGACTTAAAAACCGTTTTCCCCCCGTCCTTAATCGGCGAAGCTTTAACTTCACTGGACTGCAAGGCTGAATGGTATGTCCACGAAGGCAAAGATCAACCGCACCCGCATACTGTAACAAAGCCTGTAAGGCCCTATTCCGGCGGATCTGCTTCGCAGGCATTTACAAATAGCCAGCCAAAACAAAAAAAGAAAAAGACCAGAGCAAAACCCCAAAACCCTGCCGACAAGCCCAAAAGGGTCCGTGCAGCATTTACTGCAAGCACCCACAACTTACCGGAAAGAGATATAGAAATAGGCCCTTGGGCATACGACGCACAATCAGATAAGATTAGTTTTACAGATACGAACAACAATGAATCTGAAGTCTTATTAACGCCTGCATGCCGTACATTATTTCTGAAAATCATGTCCTCTCACCCACGGCCCGTTCCGATTACGCAGATGTCCGACCACTTATACGGTGCCAGGACAAAAGCAAAAATCAGTTCGACTAGCAGCACTTACGAGCGCATGATCGAAAGCCTGGAAGAACAATACCCCGGGTCCAGCATGCACTTTGCAAACCGTGACCTGAACGGCTTTCGCATATCCGCTGCAATCGGAAGACCCAAACCTGACCTTACAAAAAAAACAACCATTGCTCATGGCCCCTGGGCATATGACAGCGATAAAGAATATTTGTTTTTAAATGAAAGGGTCATCGACCCACAGCCAAAGACCAGGGCTGCCCTCATTGCCCTAATCAACGCTTTTCCGGAAGGAATAGAAGCAAAACCATTGGCAGATATTGTATATGGCGAAGACCAGCAAAAACGCCGGGATGGATCTGACACAAATCAAAATCTTGATCATGTCATAAGAAGTTATAACACCATCACAACAAAGAAGAACAAGGGAACACCTCCTCCTTTCTGGTACAGCGCCCCTTTGGGAGCCTATATGTTGAATGTGCCATTGGATAACATCGGACCGGTTCAGGCTGCCGCTATGAAATTGATAGAAATAGATGACATCACTGTCTCACTGGCACAGGCAAGAATTTGGCACAAAGGAAATCCTTTACAAAAGCTGGGAAAGAAAACATGGCTGGCGTTTTCAAAACTGCTTGAAAAGCAAGGACAGTTTGTAACATCGCGGGAACTGGGCGCTGCCATTTATGGTGAAGTAAGTGATAAAAACACCACAAACGCCAAACAGGTTATGAGTGAATTGAGAAAAGGGTTAAACAGCCTGGAACCGGATCTGGGCAAGCGGCTTCTGCGTGCGGACGGCCAGCTTGGCTATATTCTGTGCCCTGACGACTTTAATTACGATGCGGCCTTCAGACGCGCCAAACTGGCCCGAAAAGCAAACAAAGAGCCCCATCCGTAAGTCCGCCCCCCTGCCTCCACCTGTTTCATAAAGATTTCTTGACGAATTTCTTATTTTTCATATATATAAAACATGGGCAATATTATCGATTTAAACCAGCACAGGCCGAAAACACACGATGCGACATCATCGGTCGGAGCAGGGCTACAAAAACTTCTATCAGAGGTTTTTGACCTGATAAGCCCAAAGCCCACCAGATTTGATCAAATGGTCGAACGCGAGTTCCGCAGAGCGCAGCAAAACCCCAGAAACGCTTTATTTGTTGTCGCACGTGCTTCTTCGCCGGATTTCCAGGGACGCCATCATCAATGTTTTGCGGTAAAAATTTCTGCGCCGGGATGAAGTCCTGCAGGAAATTGCCGATACATGCGGGCCGATTATTGCAGCGCTTCCCTTGCGCGATGAAAAAGGACACAACAAAGAATTCTATGCACGTGATATGTGGGGCCCGATGGGAAAAATTGGAAGATCCATGCCTATGCTGGATGCCCCGAAAATCCATTCCAGTGTTAAATTCGTGCCGCTACCGCCACTCCCCGGCAGGGACAGGATACGTTCGAACACTCCGCCACCGCCAAGACCCGGCGGCGGATGGGCGGCATAAAACCAATCGAAATGAATTAAATATGTATCGGGCGGCCATGTACGGCCAGCGCCGCTTCCTTGATCACTTCTTCCAGTGTCGGGTGCGCATGACATGTGCGGGCAATGTCTTCGGCTGATCCGCCAAATTCCATGACGGCCGCAACTTCGGCAATCAACGTACCCGCTTCTGGCCCGATAATATGACAGCCCAGAACGCGATCGGTTTTGGCATCCGCAAGAATTTTCACAAACCCTTCCGTATCACCCATCGCGCGCGCGCGGCCATTGGCCATGAACGGAAATTTTCCAGCCTTGTACGCAACACCTTCTTCTTTCAGCTGCGCTTCGGTCTTGCCGATATTCGCGACTTCCGGCCATGTGTAAACCACGCCGGGGATCAGGTTGTAATCAATGTGACCGGATTGCCCGGCCAGCATTTCCGCAAGCACCACGCCTTCTTCTTCCGCTTTGTGTGCCAGCATCGGTCCGGCGATCACGTCGCCAATCGCATACACGCCGTCAACATTGGTTTTGAAATGCGCATCGGTTTTAATACGGCCGCGATCGTCGGTTTCAACGCCCGCTTTGTCGAGGCCCAGCGCATCCGTATACGGCTTGCGCCCGACAGCAACCAGCAGGATATCAACGGACAGCTTTTCTTCGGCGCCGCCTTTGGCTGGCTCCATCGTAATGTCCACGCCCTTTGCGCTTGATTTCGCACTGGTGACTTTCGTGCTGACTTTAAAGTCCATGCCCTGCTTGCTGAAAATCTTGCGGCTCTCTTTGCGCACTTCATCATCCATGCCCGGCAGGATTTCATCCATAAATTCAATAACGCTGACCTTCGCACCAAGACGCGACCACACGGACGCCATCTCAAGGCCGATCACACCGCCGCCGATGACCGCCATACTGCCGGGAACTTTGTCCAGCTCCAGCGCACCTGTGGAGGATACAATTTTCTTTTCGTCAATTTCGATACCCGGAAGGGAAATTACATCGGAACCCGTGGCAATAATGATGTTCTTGGCATCGTATGCTTTGCCGTCTACATCGACTTTGCCGCCGCCCAGCAATTTGCCGGCGCCTTTCAGCCAGTCGACCTTGTTCTTCTTGAACAGGAACTCAATCCCCTTGGTGTTATCACCGACAACACCGTCCTTGAATTTCATCATGGCCTTCAGGTCAAGCTTCACACCCGTCATCTTGATGCCCATCGTTTCCATCTTGCCATGCGCTTCATGATATTTTTCAGAAGCGGACAACAAGGCCTTGGAAGGAATACAGCCGATATTCAGGCACGTACCGCCCAGCGTCTCACGCTTTTCAACACAGGCCACCTTCATGCCCAGCTGGGCCGCACGAATCGCGCAAACATAGCCGCCAGGGCCGGAACCGATAACAATCACATCGTAGGATGACATAAAATTTTCTCCTTATATCCTGCGCGAAAAAAGCTAAAGGAAACAGGGAAAAAAGCAAGGGCGAAAAGCACTTAGTCTTGGTAAATACCCTTAGATAAAACCTTTAAAATCAGGATTATGGACCATCGTAACGCATAACAGCAGGGCGTTGTCTTTCTAGCTGAACACTCTTCAGATAAGATTGATGCTTCTGATTAATAATATCACAGGCATGACGTGCAGTTGGCACAACGATGATATCCTCTTCCAGTATATGCTTGGGCAGGATTTCCAAAAACGGATCCATCAGGCACCTTTGACCTTCCGGACCTGGCTGCACGCTATTAACAATAATGAGTTTTTGCCCCTGCAGGTGAGGAGCGTCTGCATGTTTTGCACGCAGCCAGCGCACGATTTCCTGATACGTTCCAATCCCCGGTGCCATAGCGACAGAAATATTGGAACGAAAAATGCTGGTCATACGGTCATCAAAATCACGTTCCACCGCCATAAACTTATTTGATTGTTTTTGTATGTCTTTCGGGTCGAGGCAGGAACCTTCGAACTGCAACGTCCGTGGCATCTGAATTGCTGAAAGATGACAATAATCTGGCTCGTGAGAATGCTGCCCCATAAAACGCAACACACCACGGCTCACAGCCCCCATAATACCATAATTGCCTCCGCCGGTACGCACATGCATTCCTTTGCTGGCACACCAATAGCCTAACTCTTCGGCTTCACGGATGTATGCATCTACACGTGTTCCGGCAGATCCTAAAACAGATACCTCGAACATATCTGTCCGGTCGGCCCCATAAGATTCTGCTTCGTATTTCGGTATTGCAATGCGCTCGTCACGTCCCGCTTCCGCTTTTTTTCGAATGTGCTCCACCAGATTTTCATCATCTGGAGAAAATTGGCTATAAAGAAAGTCCGGCTCTTGCTTTACAAAATTCTTTTCGTGAAGATATTTCGTCAGCATAATAAACTTTAGCCACGGATCCTCGGCTGGATCGATCTCTTTGAGAAACTGGATAAAGGCCTCTTCAACATTCGGATCATCCCAGTCAAGATCGCCATTGGAA
>JAUHXT010000084.1 GCA_030426925.1 Alphaproteobacteria bacterium
AATATGACAATCTCATGATATTATTTCCGGCTTTCAGAAGAATCTCTTTGACCCCTCTAAAGTACCGGAAACAAAGGTATCAGGCAATCAGGCCGCTTTTTTATCCGCAGACGATTTCGGCGGCTGGATTTTAAAGGTCAGCTCTCCGCCCTTTTCCGTGACCTGTACCAGCGAGCCTTCGGGGATTTCCCCTTGCAGGATCAGTTCAGCGAGCTTGTTCTGCAGGTGCGTTTGTATGACGCGTTTAAGCGGGCGCGCGCCGTAAGCCGGATCGTATCCTTGTTCCGCCAGCCATTCTTTCGCTTTTTTGTCGATCTGCAGTTCAATGCGGCGGTCAGCCAGCAGGTCATGCAGGTCATCAAGCTGTATATCGACGATCCCCGTCATCTGTTCGCGGCCCAGACGGCGGAACAGCAGGATTTCATCGAGGCGGTTCAGGAATTCCGGTCGGAAGGCCGCACGTACGGCATCCATCACGTTGTCCCGAACACTTTCCACATCGCCGCCATCCGGCAGGTTCACCAGGTGCTCTGCCCCCAGGTTTGAGGTCATAATCAGAACCGTATTGGTGAAATCAACGGTGCGCCCCTGCCCGTCCGTCAGGCGGCCATCATCCAGTACCTGCAGCAGAATATTAAAAACGTCAGGGTGTGCTTTTTCGACTTCATCGAACAACACAACCTGATATGGGCGGCGGCGAACCGCTTCGGTCAGGGCTCCCCCCTCATCATAGCCAACATAGCCAGGCGGTGCGCCGATCATACGGGCAACCGCATGTTTTTCCATGTATTCGGACATGTCAATGCGCACCATGGCGCTTTCATCATCAAACATGAAGGAAGCCAGAGCCTTGCTGAGTTCGGTTTTACCGACCCCTGTCGGACCTAAAAACAGGAATGAGCCGATCGGGCGGTTTTTGGATTGCAGTCCGGCCCTTGCACGGCGTACGGCGTTGGAGACCGCCACCACGGCTTCGTCCTGTCCAACCACGCGTTCCTTGATCTTATCTTCCATGCCTAGGAGCTTTTCGCGCTCCCCTTCCATCATCTTGTCGACCGGGATGCCCGTCCAGCGGGACACGATGGAGGCAATATCATCTTCGGTGACTTCTTCGTTAATCAGGTTCGCGCCCGTGACTTCCGATTGCTCGGAGAGTTTCTTTTCCAGTTCCGGGATGCGGCTGTATTTCAGCTCGCTTGCCTTGCTCCAGTCACTGTCACGCTCGGCTTGCTCTAGTTCAATCCGTGCGCGGTCCAGTTCTTCGGTGATTTTCTGGGCAGAGCCAAGCTTTTCTTTTTCCGCTTCCCACTGGCCGGTCAGGTCGGCGGATTTTGATTCCAGCTCTGCCAATTCCTTGTCCAGTGCAACGACGCGGTCTTCCGATGCCTTGTCGGTTTCCTTGGTCAGGGCTTCGCGCTCTATTTTCAACTGAACGATCCGGCGATCCAGTTCGTCGATTTCTTCCGGCTTGCTATCCACCTGCATACGCAGCCTGGAAGCGGCCTCGTCCATCAGGTCTATGGCCTTGTCCGGTAAAAAGCGGTCAGTGATATAGCGATGTGAGAGTGTGGCGGCGCTGACCAGCGCGGAATCGGTAATCCGTACGCCATGGTGCGCTTCGTATTTCTCTTTCAAACCGCGCAGAATGGAAATGGTGTCCTCCACGGTCGGTTCCGGTGTAAAGACCGGCTGGAAGCGGCGTGCGAGTGCTGCGTCTTTTTCAATATGCTTTCTGTACTCATCCAGCGTCGTAGCGCCCACCATGTGCAGTTCGCCGCGCGCCAATGCAGGTTTCAGCATATTTGACGCATCCATGGTGCCTTCTGCCTTACCTGCGCCAACCAGCGTGTGCAATTCATCCAGAAACAAGACTATTTCGCCGGAGCTCTCCTTAATTTCGTCGAGGACGGCTTTCAGGCGCTCCTCAAACTCACCGCGGAACTTCGCCCCGGCAATCAGTGCGCCCAGGTCCAAGGCCAGCAATTTCTTGTTTTTCAGGCTTTCGGGCACGTCCTTGTTCACGATCCGCTGCGCCAGCCCTTCGGCAATCGCTGTTTTACCCACCCCCGGCTCCCCGATCAGTACAGGGTTGTTTTTCGTCCGGCGGGACAGGATCTGGATCGTCCGGCGTATTTCCTCGTCACGCCCGATAATGGGGTCAAGGCGCCCTTCACGGGCATCTTCCGTCAGATCACGGGAATATTTGGACAAGGCCTCATATTGGCTTTCTGCCGTGGCGCTGTCGGCCGTACGCCCTTTGCGCATGTTATTTATGGCCTGATTCAGCCCGGCGACCGATACGCCGGCATCGTGCAGGGCCTCGGACACCGTTGTTGCGCGGGAGGCGGACATGGCCTGCAGGATACGTTCGGCCGTCACAAACTTATCACCTGCTTTCTCACTTAAATTCAGTGAGTTATCGAGTATTTTTGCAAGATCAGTTGAAAGACGTAACTGGCCGGCGCCAAGACCTTCCACCACCGGAAGTTTGGCCAGCGCGCCGTCTACATCCTTCGTCAGGCGCCCTACGTCCCCTTCCGCTGCCTTTACCAGCTTCGGAACCACCGCATCCTCGTCATCCAGCATGACTTTCAGAATATGATCGGGTTCCAGCGACTGATGACCGGAGCGCATGGCAAGGGTCTGAGCCTGCTGTAAAAAACCTTTTGATTTTTCGGTAAATCTATCAAAATCCATAGCGTTCGCACCAATACTCGTTATCGTTATTGCATTTTATTTTATACCATGAAGGTGTGTTTTCCCTTAACCAAAATCAAGACAATAAAAAAGGCAGGATTGTGTCCTGCCTTAAAAAAATCGAACGCCGATTACAAATTAAGCATCTTCGAGAGTACCATCCTGTGATGCGCGTACACCCTCCTGAGAGTCTGTCTTAACTTCAGACCCTAAAATACTGCTGGGTAACGATAAATCATCTTTGTTATTGCCTGTTTTTTCTTTATCCTGCTGCGTTTCCTGCCCCTCGTTACGGTCGGAGGATACTGTACGGTGATCATTATCGCCCCATTCATTAATGATGCGCTGATAATGTTCCGCATGTTGCAGGAAGTTTTCTGCCATAATCTTGTCACCGGTCGCAGCGGCGTCTTTTGCCAGCGCGAGGTACTTTTCACAGACCTGGTAAGCAGTGCCGCGGATGCGTACATCCGGCCCATTGCTGTCAAAGACCTGCGTTTTGTTATTTTTCCGGGAACCGTTTCCTCTGTTCCGTGAGCGTCTATTGGACGTGCCGTGTTTCATTGTTCTCAATCACCCTGATTAAAAAAGTTTTCCCATATTTATCCACAATTAAACAGAATCAAGTACGTACAACCATACATCATTTACGTACGGTTGGCCAGTCCATGCATGACTACTATGTAATCTAATGCCCCCGATGACCAGACAACGTCTTGAACATATTTATTTCTGTCTTGGACATTTTGACCATACTGCCAATCCGAATTTTCGATCAATGGCACAAACGAAAAAAAAATCATTTTTCCCCATAAGAGATTTCCACAACCCTTGGGATTCCTGCGATATCGGGCGTTATACCAACCATGTGAAGATGAGAGTCGTCCACGAGTCGTGATATATTTTCGCCTTGGGAAAAACCAAACTCGAAGAATGCCCGTCCGTCCGGTTTTAAAAATGTTTTCAGGCTGGAAAAAAGTTTTTTATAGGCATCCATCCCGTCCTCCCCTCCTTCCAATGCCAGAATCGGATCGTGATTCCGCACCTCTTTGGCCAGAGTCGCGATATCGGGATTCGGGATATAAGGCGGATTCGAGACGATCATATCAAACTGCCCGGCCACCGATTCAAACCAGTCGGATTCGATAAATTTCACCCGTTCGTGCAATTCCAGTTGCTGTGCGTTGGTTTTTGCTACCGCTAACGCTTCCGGAGAAACATCGCAGGCTACCGCCTGGGTATCCGGTATTTCGGCCAGAAGGGTCAGGATAATGCAGCCTGTGCCGGTCCCCAGATCAAGGATATTCAGCGGCCTTTCCTGCCCCTTTGCCCATTTGAGCGCCTGCTCGATAAGGATTTCGGTGTCCGGGCGCGGGTCGAGCGTATCTTTCGTGACGTGAAAGGTACGGCCATAAAATTCCTTATAACCAAGAATTTTAGAAACCGGCTCGCCGCGCATCCTGCGATAGATATAGTTGGAATAGGTGCGTTTTTGTTCTTCATCCAGAATCGTGTCGGTGGTGATAAAATCGGTATCCGTCAGCCCGGCCACAGATTGCAGCAAAAGGCGAGCATCCAGATCGGCCGTTTCCACCCCCGCTTCCCGCAGGTTCTGTTTCGCGTCCTGATAATGGAGTTTTAAAGACATCAAGTTTTTTTAAATGACCGCGGCGACCTTTGCACGGGATATTTCAAGAAAGATTGGACATAATAATTCCTTATGGCTAATATGCCGCGCTTTAGAGAGGTGTATTATGGATTATTATGATTTCAGGGAAAAAATCAGCAAAGTAAGAGAGCTCATTGGCACTGATATGGAAGGTGCTTTGGAGGCTTACAGGGAATTTGGGGAACCAATTAAAATAGGGAAGGCGCGGTCTGCGCTTACTTCTCTTATTCAGACTACCCCAAGGCTGATGCTTCTAGCGAGAGGGCAACAACATCCAGATCTGGCAACTGACCTGTTTATTGCCATGAATACTATTTTCGAGTATGCCACAGGCACCAGAACTGGTGATGGTATTATATTAACGGAACATTTTGCTGCTTTCCAGGCCGATCCGGAAACTCACCGGGCCACATGGTTTATTCCGTCAAAACGCAAACTACCCTCCGGCGATGAGATGAGCCTCAACATTTGCAATGACCGTTTTGTCGCTAACATTCACGATATCCTTAGACAAGTAAAGAGAATCGCTCCCTCTCTGGAGAGCCATTACGGGCAGGTTATCATTCAGGCCCGCACGATCAGGACTGCCTGGAAGAATATTGCAGACTATAGATTGAGTGATGATGACGCTTTTAATGCTCTTGAAGAGGTAGCGCGCAAGATGGAAAATCGCGGGAAAAGCGTTACCGTGATGGATTTCCCTGGCCCTGTTCCCAAGCCCCGTTAATCCTGGCTTTCAAGGGCGACGAACTGCGTTGCTACATCATCAGAAATAAGGGTACTGGTGCATGCCGCGCAGGAAAAAACTTATTTTGCCTGTTTTTTAACTCTATGACGGACGAGCGTCACTTGAAGGGGCGGCGGCCACCATTATTTTTGTACTAAGCGTCAAATTAGCCATAAACATAGCATCCAAAGCTTTAAAAAATTTATCTCCCCAGATTGAGAGTTGTTCTTTAATGTCTTCGTCATTTATACCCGACAACACTCGCTCTTCATCCCATTCAGCTATAGATAACGTTTGGTCCGGTTCGAGCATCCCTATTTTTACACGCTTTAAAACAAAACACTCCATCTCATGGAAGGTTTCCCAAGGTGTACGAAACATATTAGCAAAAATAGTTTTAAAGTCTGGGGGCTCCACTTTCTGTCCGCCTACAACTCGGATTTTATCTCTATTGGCCTGACTCTTTGTTTCCGGGAAATGTTTTTTTCTTATTTCGACCAATCGATCTTCCAAAGCCCCTACAAAGAAATCTGCCGTTATTGTTTTGTTCGGAACTCCCGGACGATAGAAAGGTGTGTCCTTCGGTATTGCAAAAACTATGCTGGCCCTTCCAGCTATAATACTTTCGACTAACGGTTGGATTTGCTGCTTACCTATACTTTGCCCATCTTCGAAGCGCTGCTGGCCTGAAGTTTCAATAACAATTCTATGAGTTCCTATAATCTCCATAGGAACGCTTTTATAGGCGTATACGCAGGATGTCAAATATTATGAAAACCTTGCCCATCAAGCTATGGCTGAAGAAATCAAACCCGCCGGTTCTTAATCCTGGCTTTCGAGGGCGGCGAGCTGCTCGGCCTGATCTTCTGTAATCAACTGGTCGATAATCTCGTCCAGCCCTTCCCCGCTTAAAATGCCTTCAAGGTTATGGGAGCTGAGGTTGATCCGGTGGTCGGTCATCCGGCTTTGCGGGAAGTTATAGGTACGGATACGTTCGGAGCGGTCACCAGAGCCAATTTGCCCCTTACGGTCGGCGGCACGCTCAGCGTCCGCTTTCTGCCGTTCCAGGTCGTATAAGCGCGAGGCAAGGATTTTCATCGCTTTTGCACGGTTCTTGTGCTGTGATTTTTCATCCTGAATGGCCACCGTTACCCCTGTCGGGATGTGTGTGATACGTACGGCGGAATCCGTTGTGTTCACTGACTGCCCGCCCGGACCGGACGAACGGTACACGTCAATACGCAGATCGTTTTCATTCATATCGACATCGACCTCTTCGGCTTCGGGCAGCACGGCGACGGTTGCAGCAGAGGTATGGATGCGGCCGCCGGTTTCGGTTTTGGGTACGCGCTGGACCCTGTGGCCGCCGGATTCATATTTCAGGCGTTCGAAGACGTTATGCCCCGCGATTTCGACGATGATTTCCTTATACCCGCCGATATCGTTTTCGGAGGCTTCCATGACTTCCAGTTTCCAGCCCATTTTGGAGGCATATCCTTTATACATGCCGAACAAGTCGGCGGCGAACAGCGCCGCTTCGTCC
>JAUHXT010000085.1 GCA_030426925.1 Alphaproteobacteria bacterium
GTGAGGGGTATTTTAATTTCAACTGACAAAAAGATGGAAGAATGGCACAAGCAGCAACGCTCATGGCGAATGAAGACACACAAGCAAGCACACAATTAAAAGATTACATTTTCACTAGTGAATCCGTTTCAGAAGGTCACCCGGATAAAGTCTGTGATCAGGTTTCCGATGCAATCGTCGATGCCTTCTTTAAAGAGGACCCGTTCTCACGCTGTGCCGTTGAAACAGTGACAACCAAAAATTATCTTGGTCTGGTTGGTGAAGTGCGCGGCCCTGAAAGCATCACCCATGAAGTCATGGAAGAGATCGCCCGCGAAACTGTTAAAAAAATCGGTTACGAGCAGGAAAACTTTCACTGGAAAAACATGGAAGTCGATGTACGCATTCACGCACAATCCGTAGATATCGCGCAAGGCGTCGATTCTGCCAATAACAAAGACGAAGGCGCTGGCGACCAGGGCATCATGTTCGGCTATGCCTGCCGTGAGACAGATGTGTTGATGCCCGCAGCTATCCACTTCTCCCACCAGATTTTGAAGGAACTGGCCGAAGGTCGCCATTCAGGCGCTCTGCCAAAAATATTGCCTGATTCAAAATCACAGGTTTCCCTGGAATACCGCGACGGCATGCCGGTTCGTGCTACATCGGTTGTTGTGTCCACACAACATACTGAAGATGCCTCACAAGCCGATGTGCGTGAGATGGTGCGCCCGATCATTGAAAAAATTCTGCCAGAGGGCTGGATGTGCCCGGAAGATGAATTTTATGTGAACCCGACTGGCCGCTTCGTTATTGGCGGACCCGACGGTGACGCCGGTTTGACGGGCCGTAAGATTATCGTGGACACCTACGGCGGTGCGGCTCCTCATGGCGGCGGCGCGTTTTCCGGTAAAGACCCAAGCAAGGTTGACCGTTCTGCAGCTTACGCAGCGCGCTACGTTGCAAAAAATGTGGTTGCTGCTGACTATGCGGAACGCTGCACAATTCAGCTGTCATATGCCATTGGTGTTTCCAAGCCAATCTCTGTCTATGTGAACACACATGGTACAGGGAAAGTGCCTGAGGCCGCATTGTCTGCTGCTATCCAGAAAGTCATGGATTTAAGCCCGCGCGGCATCCGTGAACATCTGAAGCTGAACAAGCCGATTTACGCGCGCACAGCCGCTTACGGTCACTTTGGCCGCGAAGCGGAAGCTGATGGCGGCTTCTCATGGGAAAAACTCGACCTTGTAGCCCCTTTGCAAAAGCAACTTGGTTAGAACTTCTCCCATCTACGCAAAGGGTAAACGTGGATTTTACGGGCGGCGCTTAGGCCGCCCGTTATCACCTGCGCGCCAAAAAGCAATTGATGATATCTACCCGCGTTTTGCCGTGCCGGACGACGCAGTGGCCGAGGACGCCGCGCTAAACCCGCAAGAACTGTTCACCGCCCCCTACTCTAAGCTGGTGTTGGAAATTGGTTTCGGCCAAGGCGAGCGGCTGGCGGAAATGATGGAGCAGCAGCCTGACAATGCCTATATCGGGTGCGAGCCGTTCCAGAATGGCATGTCCAACTTCCTGCTGCTGGTGGAAGACAAAAAGCCAGAGAATTTACGGCTATGGATGGACGATGCGATGCAGCTTGTGCGCTCCCTGTCCGCTGCCAGTATCGACGCGCTATACATCCTGAACCCCGACCCATGGCATAAATCGAAGCATTTCAAGCGCAGGATGGTGAATCCGGTCAACCTTGACGAATTTGCCCGTGTTATCAAACCGGGCGGAACGCTTTACCTGTCAACGGACGTGCCTGACCTTGCCGACTGGATGGCCGCGCATACGGTCAATCATCCCGCCTTTCACTGGACGGCGCGCAGCAAGGCTGACTGGGAAAACCCGCCAAAAGGATGGATCAGCACAAAATACGAAACAAAAGGTGCCAAGGGCGCGAAGAAAATGTGCTATTTTGTTTTTGAAAGAAAAGCTTGATTTCCGCAGAAAACGGGCATATATATCTCCTCAAATATCCGAACGTTAAGTGAGGGTGGGCTTATAACAGGGCCCGCCTTTTTTGTTAGAAAAAAGAGATTTTGAGCAATTTGGAAACAAAACTGGAAGCAATTGTCGAGCCCATCCTGAAGGACCGGGGTGCGCGGCTTGTCCAGCTGGAATTTAAGTCAAGCACACTGACTATCATGATTGAAGGTGCTGACGGCTCCCGTATGGGTGTAGACGACTTTGCGGATATCAGCCGCGAGCTATCACCTGTTCTGGAAGTTGAAGACCCTATTCCGGGCGCATACAGGCTGGAAATCAGTTCTCCGGGCATTGACCGCCCGCTGAAGACGGCTGAAGACTTCCAGAAATATGCCGGTTTTGACACGAAAATTGAGGTTAACCCGCCTATTGACGGCCAAAAGCGCTTTCGCGGTGTCGTTATGGGGGAAAAAGACGGTTTTGTGACGATCAAGACCGAAGAAGACGAAATTCAACTGGAACTGGCACGTATTGCAAAAGCAAAGCTGGTTCTGAGTGATGATTTGATTAAAGCAACAAAAGACAAACATTAAAAAGGACTACAAATATGGAACTCGTACAAGTTGCCGATACCGTTGCAAGAGAGAAAAATATCGACCGTGAAATCGTTCTGGAAGCGATGGAAGAAGCCATTCAGAAGGCCGGTCGGTCCAAATACGGTCACGACCACGATATCCGCGCCCATATTGACCGCAAGAACGGTGCGATCGAGCTGAAACGCTACCGCGAAGTGGTTGAGGAAGTCGAAGACGAAGTCCAGCAGCTGACACTGGTCGAAGCCCAGCGCATCAAGCCGGATGCGCAAATGGGTGATTTCCTGATTGATGAGTTGCCGCCGCTTGATTTCGGACGTATCGCCGCACAAACCGCTAAACAGGTGATTGTGCAAAAAGTTCGTGAAGCAGAACGCGCCCGCCAGTACCTGGAATTCAAAGACCGTGTGGGCGAAGTCATTAACGGCGCCGTCAAGCGTGTTGAATACGGTAACGTGACTGTCGATATCGGCGGTAAGGCGGAAGCCGTGATGCGCCGCGATGAATGTCTGCCGCGTGAACACTTTAAAAACGGCGACCGTGTGCGCGCTATCATTTATGACGTGCGTGAAGAAGTGCGTGGCCCGCAAATCTTCCTGTCCCGTACACATCCTGATTTCATGGCCAAACTGTTCCAGCAGGAAGTGCCGGAAATTTACGACGGTATCATTGAAATCCGCGGTGTTGCCCGTGACCCGGGCAGCCGTGCCAAAATCACAGTGTATTCAAACGACCACACAATCGACCCGGTTGGCGCGTGTGTTGGTATGCGTGGTTCACGTGTGCAGGCGGTTGTGAACGAACTGCAAGGTGAGAAAATCGATATCGTGCCGTTCTCAGAAGACCGTGCGTCACTGGTGATTAACGCCCTCGCCCCGGCACAGGTTGCCAAGGTGGTGATGGATGAAGACAAACAGCGTATGGACGTTGTTGTTCCGGACGACCAGCTATCACTGGCGATTGGTCGCCGTGGTCAGAATGTTCGTCTGGCCTCTATGCTGCTTGGCTGGGACATCGACATTATGACAGAGGCCGAAGAGTCAGAACGCCGCGCCGAAGAATTCAAGACGCGCTCCACGCTGTTTATGGAAGCTTTGGACGTTGATGACGTTATCGCCCACCTGTTGATTGCCGAAGGCTTTACAAGCGTGGAAGAAATCGCGGAAACGCCTTTGGACGAACTGAACCAGATCGAAGGGTTCGAGGAAGAGATTTCACAGGAGCTTATCAACCGTGCGGATGCATGGCTGGAAGAGCGCGCGAAGGAACTGGCTGCAAAGCAGGCGGAACTTGGCATTGCCGACGACCTGATGACCATGGAAGGCCTTACCCCTGACGTTATTATCAAGCTTGGTGAAGGCGGCATTAAAACCCGTGACGACCTTGCCGACCTGGCGTCCGATGAACTGGTTGAAGTGCTTGGTGAAGGTAAAATGAGTACAACAGATGCCGAGAAGCTGATTATGAAGGCCCGTGAACACTGGTTTGCAGACCAGGCTGAATCAGCTGAGAACGACAATGGTGGCGATGAAGCGGAGGCTGCGGAAAAAGCAGAAGCTACTGGCAATGCATAGCGCTTTGCTATATCAAGGCTTTACGGTAAGTCTTCGTGAGTGGAATGCGCCGAATTTAGAGAGAGTATATGAGCGAGAGCAAAAAAGACGAAAGCAAAGAGAAGAAACCCTTGACCCTCAAAGGCGGTACCTTATCGCTCAAGGGAAAAACTCCGAAAGCACCGTCCACTTCACAGGGCACGGTTGTGGAGGTGCGTCGTAAGCGTACCCCTGCCCGCGCCGGTGAGCAAGGAGCAGAGGAAAAAGACCAGCGCCACCTGACCACAGAAGAACGCGAAGCACGCGCCAAAGCCCTCCTTAAGGCACAATCCGAAACACCGGAAGACAGGCAGGCCCGTCAATCTCCGAAATACACTCCGTCCAGTCCTGATGCTGCGAAAGATTCCGTTGATGAACAACGCCAGCGCGAAATGGAAGAGCTGCAACGCATCGAATCCGAAGAACGCGCTGCGACAGAAGCATCCCAGAAAGAACAGCAGGAAAAATTCAAGCAGTCAACGGCAGCCCGTCCGGGTACGCCTGAAGACTCTGAAAGCTACCGCGACAAACTAAAACGCGCACCGAAAGCAAAGACCGGTGAACGCCGACGCGGCGGAAAAATTACAGTCACGCAGGTATTGAACGAAGATTACGACCGTGACCGCGGCATGTCTTTGGCAGCACAGCGCCGTGCGCGTGAAAAGGCCCGTCTGGCACAGGCCAATAAAGAGCCGGCACAAAAGGTCTACCGCGAGGTTATTCTTCCCGAAAGCATTACCGTACAGGAACTGGCCAACCGTATGGCCGAACCGGGCGGCGATGTTATCAAAGCGCTCATGAAAATGGGTGTGATGGCCACTATCAACGAAACAATCGACGCGGATACGGCCGAACTGATTATTGATGAATTCGGCCATAAAATGAAGCGGGTCACGGAAGCTGACGTGGAAATGGGACTTGAGGGGATTAAAGACGACCCGACAGACCTTAAATCCCGTCCGCCGGTTGTGACCATTATGGGGCACGTCGACCACGGTAAAACATCCCTGCTGGACGCCATGCGTGCAGCCAATGTTGTGGCCGGTGAAGCCGGCGGTATTACCCAACACATCGGCGCATATCAGATTGTGGCGAGTACGGGCGATAAAATCACCTTCCTTGATACGCCGGGGCACGCCGCCTTTACCGAAATGCGGGCACGCGGTGCGGACGTTACCGATATCGTCGTGATTGTTGTTGCCGCCAATGATTCCATCATGCCGCAAACGATTGAAGCGATTAATCACGCGAAGGCCGCAGGCAAACCAATCATCGTTGCTATTAACAAAATCGATCTGCCGGATTCCGACCCTTACAAGGTGAAGCAGGACCTGTTGCAACATGATGTGCAGACAGAAGATATGGGCGGCGACGTTCAGGCGATTGAAATCTCCGCGAAGCAGAAAACAAACCTTGATACGCTGGAAGAAGCTATCCTGCTGCAATCCGAAATTCTGGAACTGAAAGCCAACCCGGACCGTGAAGCGCACGGCGCAGTGGTCGAAGCCAAGATGGAAACCGGCCGCGGTTCTGTGGCCACTGTACTGGTCCAAAACGGCACACTCAAACAAGGTGACTTGTTTGTCGTAGGCGCCGAATGGGGCCGTGTGCGCGCGCTGATCGACGATAAAGGCCAGCAAATCAAGGAAGCTATTCCGGGTATGCCGGTTGAAATCCTCGGCCTGAACGGAACACCGGAAGCCGGTGATATTCTCGACGTTGTGGAAAGCGAAAGCAAGGCACGGGAAATCGTCGAATACCGTCAGCGCAAGAAGCGCGAGCTGACTTCTGCCGGAGCTGCCAAATCCTTTGATGAAATGCTGGCCGCGGCCAAAACAGAAGGCAAAACAAAAACCCTTCCCGTCATTATCAAGGGCGACGTGCATGGTTCTGTAGAAGCCATTATCGGTTCCTTACACAAAATGACCGAAGAAAACGAAGAAATCGCGGTACAGGTCCTGCACTCCGGTGTCGGGGGTATTACCGAGTCAGATGCTACGCTGGCGAAGGCGTCCAACGCCCTGATTATCGGCTTTAACGTCCGTGCGAACGCACAGGCGCGCGAGCAGGTACAACGCGAAAGCGTCGACATGCGTTACTACAACATCATCTATAACGTCATTGATGACGTGAAGGCGATGCTGTCCGGTATGCTGTCACCGACCCAGCGCGAAGAATATCTTGGTCAGGCTGAAATCCGTCAGGTCTTTAATATTACCAAGGTTGGTAAGATTGCCGGCTGTATGGTTACGCTTGGTATGGTCAAGCGCGGCGCGAAAGTCCGCCTGCTGCGTGATGATGTTGTGATCCATGACAATGGCGTCCTGAAAACCCTCAAACGCTTTAAGGATGAGGTGAAGGAAGTCAAAGAAGGCATGGAATGCGGTATGGCGTTCGAAAACTACGATGACATCAAAGAAGGCGACATCATCGAATGTTTCGAAGTCATCGAAGAAGCCAGACAGCTGGATTAATTTAAATTTAAAGTATTACT
>JAUHXT010000086.1 GCA_030426925.1 Alphaproteobacteria bacterium
CGCGCACGCCGTCCATCCGGTTTAGAACTTCACTTCCGGGGCCGCCTCGATCTGGCCGCGGCTGCCTTCGGGGATCTCGAAATATTCTTTCGGCCCGAAACTGCCCAGCGGCGCCACGAGATTGCCCGGGATCTGCTGGATCGCCGTATTGTATTCCTGAACCGCGTTGTTGAAGAAGCGGCGTGCCGCTGAAATTTTATTTTCAATGTCGGACACCTCAGCCATAAGCTGTTGAAAATTGGTATCGGCTTTCAGGTCCGGATAATTTTCCGCAACGGCAAACAAATTCATCATCGCCGCACCCAGTGTTTTTTCCGCTGCCAGCCGTTCGTTGGTGCCCGATGCTTTGGACACGCCCGCGCGTGCTTCGGTCACATTTTCAAATACGGCTTGCTCGTGCGAAGCGTACCCCTTCACAGTTTCAACCAGGTTCGGGATCAGGTCAAAGCGCTGCTTCAACTGGACTTCAATATCGGAAAATGCGTTGTTCCGGTTCTGGCGCAGGGCGACCAGTCGGTTATAGATCACAATTCCGCCGACAACCAGCAGGGCGCCCAGGCCCAAAATAACGTAAAGAATTTCCATCGTATTCCTCTCCGGTATCAATAAATATGGTTCGACATTACCATCATGGCCACTATAATTCTAATATTATTGTGATTTTTACCTGATGCCTGACCATGACACTGATAACCTCTTCCAGATTTGCTAGCGCGTCCGCCTCCGGCACGGACTGGCGCGACACATCCAAAAAGGTGCTGGAGCAAATTGAAAAGGCAATCACCAAAGAAGACCAGTTTAATCTGGGGTTCTTGTATATTACCGATCTCCTCGCCGATGACGCTGGCAGCATACTAAACCTGTTCAAATCCGTGACGGGGATAGAACACTGGATCGGATGCACCGGCCTTGGTGTCTGTGCAGGCGGGTGCGACTATCTGGACGAACCGGCCATCAGCGCCATGATCGGGACATTCAATACCGATACATTCATGACATTTCCGGCCTTTGATGAAGATCCGGAACAGATGCAAAAAGCCGTCGAAAGCTGGGGGAGCGGTGGAGACGGTTCACTGGTCATCGCACATGGCGACCCGATGGCGGAAAACGATCCGGCCAAGGCCCTGAACACTTTGCAGGATATTACAGGCGGATTTATCATCGGGGGACTGTCATCCTCTCGCGCGCGGCATATCCTGATTGCCGATGACATAACCGAAGGCAGCTATTCCGGAGCCATGTTCTCTCACGACATTCAGGTGTCTACGGGATTGTCACAAGGGTGTCAGCCGATCGGCCCGCTGCACACAGTGACAAAATGTGATGAACACGTCATATATGAAATTGAAGGCAAACAGCCTTTCGATGTGTTCCAGGAAGATTTGCGGCAGATGGTCATCAGCAAAACAGGCCAGGACCCCGATCAGGTTTTCATGGAAGAAGAGGGGGCGGAAAAAGGAATGTATACCATTCCTGCCGAATTACAGGATTTATTTAAAGGCGAAATGCATGTTGCCTTTGCCGTTGCCGGAAGTGACCAGCAGGATTACATGGTGCGCAACATTATCGCGATGGATCCAGACGAAGGAGTCATGGCGGTGTCTCATAACGTGAATACCGGCGATCATATTCTGTTTGCGCACCGGGACGACAGCACGATTGAATCCGAACTTAGCTCCATGCTGGTAAACCTCAGGGGGCGCGTAATCAAGGAACGCGGAATTTTCGAACCGCAAGCCGGTTTATATATATCCTGTGCCGGACGCATATATTCCAAGTTCAGTGAAGGAAAAGAAGAACCGCTATCGACAGAAATGGCCCTGATAAAGGAAATTATCGGGGACGTTCCCATGACCGGATTTTACGCCAGCGGCGAAATATCCAATAACCGTCTGTACGGTTATACGGGAGTATTGACGTTGTTCTTTTGAAATGCCCGGGCAACTGTCTTACAATAAGAAGTGACACAAAAGGAATATTCTATGCGCTTTTTTCTTATAATACTGATTTTACTGTCTTTTTCTGTTCCCGCCAAGGCACAGGAAGGACTGCCGGACATTCCCGCACCGCTTCAGACAATGGTCGATCAGGGGGCGCAGATCCGCTATCTGGGAAAAAGCCACGGCCTCGATGGCTGGATCACGATTTTCAAGGGACAGGAACAATATTTTTACGTTATGCCCGACGGAAAAGCGTTCGTCATGGGCTTGTTGTTTGATGAAAACGGCAAGGCGGTGACCATACAGCAGGTGCAGACATTACAAAAACAGGGCGACAAGGTTTTGGACATGCTGGCGACCGGCGCGATGGATGACAATCAGGCACCGCCTGTCGTCGCAGAAAAGGAAAACCCGTTCGAATACAAAACACCGTCGCAAAAAATGTTTGCAGATGTTGAGTCAAGCAACTGGATTACTTTAGGCAAACGCGGTACGCCCGTTATTTATAGTTTCATCGATCCGCAATGCCCGCACTGCCACGCGTTTTTGCGGGACCTGCGCAAGGATTACATCGAAAAAGGACTGGTACAGGTGCGGATGATCCCGGTCGGGTTCCGTGAAGAAACATTGGCGCAGGCAGCATTTTTACTGGCCGCGCCGGATGCGCAGTCGCGGTTTTTCCGTCATCTTGATGGCGACGAAGCCGCCATTCCGGCTGATTACAGCATTAGCAACCAGGGCATACAGCTGAACTTGTCGGTCATGCAGGCCTGGAAATTCGATGTAACGCCTATGATCGTCTATGAGAGCAAAAGCGGCGATATCAAAATCATTCGCGGCCGTCCGAAAGACATTCCGGCGTTTTTGGCAGATTTGAAATAAACGAATTATCCTTTGTAATATTGAAAGGAAAATCAGAGAGTTGATTGCCAGACAAGGCAATCATGCTATCCTTTGTTAGGAATTCTTAGGTATCATTAACTGTCACCATGGCCAAACGATCAGCATTTTTAGTCCAAATCCTCGATAAAATCGGCGCGCCTCTATTGGCCGCGATAGAAGGTTTCCGCGACGCCGAAAGCGACGATAAAGGTGTTCAGGACGCGCAGACGCTGGCCGCCCTTTTGGCGCGTGCTGTCGAAATGAGTGTCAATATGTCGCAAAACATGGACTTGAAGGGCAGCGAGGAAGACGCGGATTCCGTTCGCCTTGCCCTTGCCGCCCTCGCGGGGCCGCTGATTGCCGAAGTCTACAAGGTGACGCGCAAAATTCCCGATGAAAATGATTTAAAGCGCATGAACAAAACGCTGGAATCCGTTCTGACGTTTTCTGATAATTTTGCGCCTTCCGCCACACACATTTCCCGCCTGAAATCTCTGGATGATACGGCCGTTCATGCGGATGAGGACCAGAACACAATTTATGTGCTGCAAGCCTTGCTGCCTGTACTGGGCGCTATTGCCGAATTCCCGTTTGGGCAACAGGAAACGGCGCTGGTTCAGGATATTTCCCGCCGCCTGCAGGGGCACGCGGGTGATTTAATGCGCCGGATGCTGCCTGACGATGAAGAAGATGAGCCCAAGGCGCGGTATATCGAGCTGATGATTTTAAAAGCTTTGGCGCAGGTTTATGCCGAAAGTCATAAGGCGCAGACGAAAAAATTATTGCAGCAGCAGGAAAGCGGCGGCGAAGGGCCGGAGATTACGATGGACGATGTCTGGCGTGCCTTCGATTTAAAACTCTCGATGCTCGAAGCTCTGGTCGGGGCAAGCATGCCGGGCGGTGTGCAGCAATCCGCCGCTTCGGGAACGGTTGCTCCGGCACCGGCCGCCGCTGAGCCATCGGCGCAATCTCCTGCACAGCCTGTACAGGAAGCTCCGCCGCCTGCACCGCAGGAAGCGTCCGCCCCGCCAGCAACACCGGCGGCTCCGGCGGAAAGCGGGTCGTCCAATCCGATGACATTTTTCAAGCCACCATCCGGGGGAGGGGATCAACCCGCTGCGCCGCCAACCCCGCAGGAAGCTCCGCCGCCGCCAGCAAATCCGGTCGCTCCACCACCACAGCCGGAAGTTCCCCAACAACCGCAGGAAACGCCGCCGCCTGCCCCACCGCAAGAAACACCTCCGCCGGCGGATTCATCATCCAATCCGATGGCATTTTTCAAGCCCGGGACTAAAAATCCGGACGAAAACGGCCAGTCGTGATATAATGGAGTATTAAATTGAGGGTTCCGTCATGGTGATGAGTAAAGTTATGGCAGCGTGTCTGATGCTGGCGTCCCAGACATACCAGGTTCCGCCTGCCGTGATGGTTGGAATCTGGCAGGTCGAGGGCGGTCAGGTGGGACAGGCTGTGGCGAACACGAACGGTACATATGACCTTGGCCCCATGCAAATCAACACGATATGGATTCCTGAGCTGTCACAAAAATGGGGTGTATCCGAAGAAACGGCCAAAAGCTGGATTATGAACGATCCGTGCACCAACATGGGTGTTTCGGCATGGATTCTACGCTCGCACTACAATGAAACCGGCTCTTTGGCGACCGCAATCCAGTATTATCATTCCAGAACACCAAAATACGGCTATGCCTACCGGAAAAAAGTCATCGCGGCCATGGCCAGCAAAGGCCTGCTGAAATCAGGTGCGACCCGATAATTATCCAAAAGCTTCGATGTATAAGTGAATAACCAAACTTGTCCTGAATTTTTGAACGGGATACAGTAGTATAGATAGAGCTTTATCAATTCCGGAAGAAAAATGGTTCAGCGTAATATTTTGATTATGTCCTTAGGGGCTCTCATTCTGACGGGTGGATGTACGCAACGTGTTGAAAACCCGCAGGTTGTGGCATCTCCTGACAAGGTTTCCCTGATGCTTGCCGATGCGGCTGACAGGGCCTCGCGGTCACTGGAAACGCTGGCGGCTGTCGAGCAGGCAAAATCGCCTGGCGTCGCTGTTCAACCTATACATAATGCGCCCGATGAACTGGAACGTGCCATTACGGTCGAATGGGTCGGTCCGGCAGAGCAGCTGGCGCAAAAACTGGCTGACAGGGCCAGCTACCAGTTTCTGACATATGGCAGCCCGCCACCCATTCCGCTTTTGGTCAATATTAATGTTGAAAACCGTCCGGTCATTGAGGTGTTGCGTGATATCGGTCTTCAGCTTGGCGCGCGCGCAGATGTGAAAGTAGACGCGCAGCGTAAAATGGTTGAGCTGCATTACACGCCAGTCACCGGTATCGGGGGCCGGGGATAGATATGGTTCGCGCTCTCATAACAGCGATGCTGCTTACCGTACTGGCGCTACCCGCGCTTGCGCAGGATCGCCCGCCTGAACTAAACGATCTCAGATTTATCGAGCCGGAAATAAAAGCCACAAAAGGCGAAGAAACCGGACTGCCCTTTGACGTGCGTAATGAATCGATGAAAGAAGCTGCATTGTCTTACGGCGCGCGTGGCGGATTGGCATGGCGCACATGGCATATTCGTGAAGAGCTGGAAACGCGTGCAGCTTACATGGAAAAAGTGTTCGATTTCCGCCAGCTTCTGATTCCGGCGTCGACAGGCTTAATGATTGAACCGCCGGTCGTATCGGAAAGCCTGAATGCAATGATCATTGATAACGGCGGTATGGAAGCGGCCGTCGCTGACCGCGTGCTGAATATCAGCCAGAATGCAAAAATCGTCAGCGCCCCGCGTACATGGCGCGCCTATCTGGAACGCAGCTGGGGCGATGTTTCTCCACCACCCGACATTCTGCTGCCCCAAGACGAAGAAGAGCGCGTGCAATGGATTAGGTGGGTAGAACAGGGATGGAAAGAAGGGGTGGAACAAGCCGATGAGATTTTCCAGACGGATCTCAATCAACTCACGGCTGATTTCCAGGGAATGGTGCGTTATAGGCATTTGTTAACACAGGGCATGGTATCGCCGCCGTATGCGATGATGGTTGATCGCGGCGTAACGGGCGGCGGAAACGAAATGCGTGTTGGCGACCGTGCGGTTGCAATCACGAACCTGCCTGCATTGAAACCTGGATATGAAACATGGAACCCCGGAGACCGGTAAGCCTACTTAAGGGCAAGGAGCATAAAGGACAGACATGGCCCGATGAACCCAACCGGTTCCTTGAGCAGCATGTCGATCCGTTTTTGCTCTGGTGTGTGAAAAAAAACGCATCCGATGTCACCATTCAAACCGACCGGCCGGCCTATACAGAAATTGACGGTGTGTTGTATCCGGCCACATTCCGCCCGCTTGATTCCGCCGACATGAATGTCTTTCTGACCAGGATTTATGGGCCGGAAGCAGGGGCACGTTTGGCCTCCGCCAAGGATTTGGACTTATCGTACGAAATCAAACCCGACCGCTATACCCGTATTCGTTTTCGTGTAAATATCACTGCCATTTTGTCACGCGGCCGTGACTCTGCATCCATTACGATGCGCGTACTTCCTTCCACCCCGCCAACGATGGAAGATTTGAATATCGAACGGCAAATCATAGAGGCGTGGTGTCCGCGTCAGGGCATGGTGATTGTGACAGGACCGACCGGTTCCGGTAAAACAACTTTGTTGGCAGCCGGTATCCGTATGAATATGGAACGGCGTTTTGGTTGCGGAAAAGTGGTCTGCTATGAATC
>JAUHXT010000087.1 GCA_030426925.1 Alphaproteobacteria bacterium
TTTTTCTTCTTACTCACTGCAAGATTTCCAGTCGCTGTTCGTGCCATAGAATCACATTCCGATTCGAAAGATTAAACCTTAAAATGCTATATTTATAAAGGGGCTAGCTGTTATGACCCCCATCTGATGAGTTTCCGAGATTTTTCATCGCCAACATCCGGTTTTCATTGTCGGCTGTCATATTGTCCGCAAAGTCTTTGCCCATAAGCTTTAAATCCAATGCTTCACGGATTTTATGCAATGCTGACAAGGTGCTGTTCCATCCTTCCATCACTTTTTGAGGGTCGGTATTCGGATGCGAAAATGCCGCATGTGTATAAACGGCCTCTGACAAAACCCCTTTTAAATCATCCTCAAAACCACTGTTAATCAAATGGTTCCTGAGCCCGTCCGAGTCAATACCCGGATTATCGCCAATAGTTGATAGGACATGCTGGCGAAGCGCGTCAAGCCTTTTATCCGAAATCACAAGGGTTCCTGCGGCTTCCTCGTTCTCGTCCACCAAAAACGGGTGATTGATCATACAGGACAAAAGAACGTTTTCGATCAGCCTATCCTTGGAAAAGGCCGGGCGGCGCATGGGAGAAGATTCCTGCTTGTTCTGTCCCCGTGTGGTGCGCTGTCCGCCCTTGCGGAATGATGAGAAAGCCTGGCGCATCTTTTCGCGCACTGCGTTCTGGTAATAATACTGCACATCGCGGTCGGGAATTTTTTCGATATCGGATTCCAGTGTTTTTGATAGCCCGGCACGGGATTCCGGTGTTTCAAATGTCCTGCCTGCCGTGTGGTTGTACCACAGGAATTCGGACAGCGGCATGGCGCTATCGAGCACAGACTGGAACGCCCCTGCCCCTTGCGCGTTAATCAGGCTGTCCGGGTCCTGTCCATCGGGAAGGAAAGCGATTTTGGCGCTGTGGTTCGGTTTTAACAGCGGCAGGATGCGCTCAACAGCCCTTGCGGCGGCGCGGCGACCGGCGGCATCCCCATCGAAACACAGGACAGGAACTTTTTCATCCTGCGGGATCATGCGCCATAGAATCGGGATCTGATCATCCGTAAGAGACGTGCCAAGCGGCGCAACCGCACCTTTAAACCCGCCCTTTGCACAGGCAATGACATCAACATAGCCCTCAACCACTATCACAGGCTGGCCGTCTATTACGGCCTGACGGGCATGCGGTTCCCCATACAGCATACGCCCTTTGTGGAAGAGCGGTGTATCGGAGGAGTTCATGTATTTGGCAGGAGTGTAATCCCCGGTTTCGGGTGGGCGCAGGTGGTCGGGCAATATCCGTCCGCCAAAGGCAACGATGCGCCCACGGCGGTCAGGCACAGGAAACATGATGCGGTCGCGGAAAAAGGCGTAAGGCTGCCCGTCCTTACCCGGCGGGCGCAGGACACCTGCTTCGATCATGTCCTTGTCCTCATATCCCTTTGATTTCAGGTGGGTGCGCACGGCCTGACGGTCCGCAGGGGCAAACCCGATTCGGTAGGCATTCAGCAATTCTTCTGAAACGCCACGTTCCGTTATATATTTATAGGCGGCGGCATGTTCGGGGGAGCGCAATTGCTCCTCCATCCAGCGTGTCGCGTCTTCGAGAAGCGCATGCAGGCTTTTGGCCTTGTTGGCTTTTTGCACCTCTTCCCTTGAAGCCTGGGGAACCTGCATCCCCGCTTCATTGGCCAGGCTCTCCACCGCTTCCGGGAATGACAGATTGTCGTGCGCCATGAGGAAGTCGATAATGGAGCCGTGCGCCCCGCAGCCAAAGCAGTGGTAGAACTGCTTGTCATCGTTGATGTAAAAGGACGGTGTCTTTTCCTTGTGGAACGGGCAGCAGCCCTTGAATTCCCTACCCGCGCGCGTCAAACGCACCTTGCGGCCGACAATGTCGGACACGGACAGGCGCGATCGCAGCTCATCCAAAAACCTTGGGGGAATCGTCATAGGTTATATTTAGCATAAAAACCCTTGTTGTCATGGATGTTTCTTCCCCCCTCTTTTTGTTGTTATGTAAAATATATCTTTAGGAATCAAGCATTTAGCTGGAACTACTCAAACAACATTAACCTTTTGTTAATGTTTAAAAAATTCAACGCGGTTTGACTTCCGGAAAACGAATTCCCTACGCTGGGCTTAAACGTATAGAAAACAACACTATGAACAGGAGTAAAAACTATGAGCACAGAGAGTAAGGGCATTGTCGCCAAACAGGAAACTGCATCCGAAGATTCATCCAAAGGCCAACCGGGCAAAGAGGATGAACAGAAGAAATCGAGAAACCGCGGATTATTTGTCCTAACGGGTATAGGCGGTGCAGTTGCCGGCGCCATCGCGACGCTGGTGGCCACTACAGACAAGGACGATATCAATAGCGGGATCGATGATTTCCAGATTGCATGGCTGGGTCAACAGCCGCCGCAATTACCCGAACTCAGCGATACCAGGGGATATGATCTTTTGTTCGATACCGACAAGGCGGTGATCGGTGCATCACAGACGCCGGTTGTGATCGATATACTGGCCGACCTCAGCGCCGATCCCAACCGCAGCGCGCTGGTTGTCGGATGTGCGGACCGGGTGGGCAGCGATGCGCATAACAAGGCGCTCGCTCAAGACCGCGCAGATATTATTACTTCGGCTCTTGTCGCCGCAGGTGTGGACCAATCACGCATTAACACAACTTCGTTTGGTGAGGAGTGCAGGCTTGTCGGACCCGACAACCTGAGAGGCCAGGGGAAGCGCCGTGTTGAAGTACTTGTGCGTGACCTTACCTAGCTATGGGGGGTGATGGTGTTATGGTCAGGGTATCAGGCGGATAGTTTTTCTTTTACTAAACCGCCGGCCCTGGCCATATCTATTTGCCCAGCATATTTGGTTTTCAGTTCGCCCATCACTTTTCCCATATCCTTGATATCAGAGGCGCCGGTTTCGGTGATAATCTGGGAAATCACAGCATCTACTTCGGAATCGCTCATCTGCTTGGGCAGGAACCCTTCAATTACTTTAATCTCTGATTCCTCGCGATCCGCCAGTTCCTGACGCCCGGCATCGGCATAGGTTTTGGCCGACTCTTTGCGCTGTTTGATCATGGATTGCAGCATGGACAGGATCTCATTGTCTGCGATTTCATCCTTGCCGTTTCCGCGGGCGGCGATATCCCGATCCTTCAGCGCTGCCAATATAAGGCGCACTGTTGCCATTTTGACCTGATCCTTGTTTTTCAACGCTTCTTTCAGCGTTGCACTTAATTCTTCTCTTATGCTCACTTTTTTCTTCCCTTTCCTATCCCTCTTATGTATTAAGTTGTTTTCCAGTGGTCAACCGCTGGAGAAAAGTTTTGAACTCTGATTTTAAAAACCTGAAAATCCCCCAAAATACAACTGCCGTAATTGTTTTTGCCAATGAAAAAGTCTTATTTGGCAAAGGGATAGGCGCATCCGTTCAAAAAGTGGGCGAAGTCTGCTTTAACACGTCCATGACCGGATACCAGGAAATTATGACAGACCCGTCTTATGCCGGGCAGATTATAAATTTCACTTTTCCACATATTGGGAATGTCGGAACAAACGACGAAGATATCGAAACCATCACCCCTGCCGCGCGCGGATGTGTGCTGCGTGAAGATATCACGCAGCCATCAAGCTGGCGGGCGCACAAGCATTTCGATGAATGGTTGAAGCGTTATGACCTGCCGGGGATTTGCGGTGTGGATACGCGGGCGCTGACACGCATGATCCGCGATAACGGCGCGCCGAACGCGGTATTGTGCCACAGCCCGGACGGACAATTCGATTTCGATGCGTTGCTGGCAGACGCAAAAGCGTTTCCAGGGCTGGACGGGCTGGACCTTGCCAGGGAAGTTTCCTGCACACAGACCTATAGCTGGGACGAGACATTGTGGGAGCTTGGCAAAGGGTACGGACAGTTAAGCAAACCGGACTTCCACGTTGTCGCGATGGATTTCGGCGCGAAGCGGAATATCCTGCGCTGCCTTGCCAATGCCGGCTGCAAAGTCACGGTCGTTCCGGCCACGGCGACAGCAGAAGATATTTTATCGCACAAGCCGGACGGTGTGTTCCTGTCCAACGGGCCGGGCGATCCGGCAGCGACAGGCGTTTATGCCGTACCGACCATTCAGGCGTTGATTGAGAAAAACATCCCGATTTTCGGTATCTGCCTGGGTCACCAGTTGCTGGCGCTTGCACTGGGAGCCAAGACCAAGAAAATGCACCTTGGTCACCGCGGAGCGAACCAGCCGGTGAAGGACATCGTAACCGGCAGGGTAGAAATCACATCGCAGAACCACGGGTTCGAAGTGATTGTCGACAGCCTGCCTGACGGTGTTGAAGCATCGCATGTCAGCCTGTTCGACGGATCGAATGAAGGCATCAAGGTTAAAGACAAGCCGGTGTTCAGCGTGCAATACCACCCCGAAGCATCACCGGGACCGCAGGACAGCCATTACCTGTTTGAACGGTTTGTCGAAAACATCAAGCAGAGTAAGGCGGCATGACGGACGAGTTAATCAAAGGGTTCGAGGATTTCAAGCGTTACCAATACGAGGGGGATGGCGCGTTGATGCCGTCTTTGGTCGAAAACGGCCAGAGCCCGAAATATTTCATCATCAGCTGTATAGACTCGCGATCCAATCCCGGCACCATTTTCCGTGCCCGTCCGGGCACTTTTTTTGCCCATAAGGCTATGGGCGCGATTGTGCGCCCGTATAAAAAGGGGACGGCGCTGGCGGCGGCATTGCAGTTCGCGCTGAATTACAACAAGGTGGATACGATCGTCGTGTTGGGTCATACACAGTGTGGGGCAATGCAGGCGTTGGTCAACGATATTGAGGACGAGGAAATATCCGAATTCATCAAGGTTGCACAGCACGCGCTTCAGCGCGCAAAGAGCAAATGCGATTGTTGTGCAGAGGATATCCAGGCACAAACGGAAAAGGAAGCGTTGCTGGAAAGCGTTACCAACCTGAAACACTACCCGTCCGTTGAAAAAGCGCTGAGCGAGGGGCGCGTCACCATCAAACCGTGGCTTTTTGATATGAAAGCCGGTGACTTGTTTGAATTTAATGAAGACAAAGGCGAATTTATCGTTATAACGACACACGAAACCAAGGAAGACAGCAGACAGCATGCCTAAACGTACTGATATCCAGACCATCTGCATCATTGGCGCCGGACCCATTATTATCGGGCAGGCGTGTGAATTCGATTATTCCGGCGCTCAGGCCTGTAAAGCGTTACGCGAGGAAGGCTACCGCGTTGTCCTGATCAATTCGAACCCCGCCACGATCATGACCGATCCGAATATGGCGGATGCAACCTATATTGAGCCGATTACACCGGAAATCGTTGCGAAGGTTTTAGAGAAAGAACGTCCGGATGCGCTGCTGCCCACCATGGGCGGGCAAACGGCTTTGAACACCGCGCTGGCGCTGGCGGAGAACGGTACGCTGGACAAACTGGGCATTGAGCTGATCGGCGCGAACAAGGAAGCGATTGCGAAGGCCGAAGACCGCGATTTATTCAAACGCTGTATGGATGAGCTGGGCCTTGAATCCGCGCGTTCCATGCTGGCGCACAATATGGATGAAGCGCGTGCGGCGCTGGAAGAAATCGGCCTGCCGGCGATTATCCGCCCCGCCTTCACGCTTGGCGGCACGGGCGGCGGCGTTGCATACAACAAAGACCAGTACGACCAGATCGTGCGCGAAGGGCTGGACGCATCGCCCATCACCCAGATTTTGGTGGAAGAGTCGCTGCTGGGGTGGAAAGAATACGAGATGGAGGTCGTGCGCGATAAGAACGACAACTGTATCATCATCTGTTCCATCGAAAACTTTGACCCGATGGGCGTGCATACGGGGGATTCCATTACGGTTGCCCCTGCCCTGACGCTCACCGATAAAGAATACCAGATCATGCGGAACGCTTCGATCAAGGTTTTGCGTGGAATCGGCGTTGAAACGGGCGGATCGAACGTGCAGTTCGCGGTAAATCCAGAGAACGGACGCTTGATCGTGATTGAGATGAACCCGCGGGTGTCGCGCTCCTCCGCCCTTGCATCCAAAGCCACAGGTTTCCCGATTGCGAAAATCGCGGCCAAGCTGGCAGTCGGTTATACGCTGGACGAACTGGATAACGACATTACGGGCGGGCGCACACCGGCATCGTTCGAACCCACCATCGATTATGTCGTGACCAAAGTACCGCGCTTTAATTTTGAAAAGTTTAAAGGCACGGAAAAGAAACTGACGACTTCCATGAAATCCGTGGGTGAAGTTATGGCCATCGGTCGCAGCTTTCAGGAATCGCTGCAGAAAGCCCTGCGCGGGCTGGAAATCGGCTGTGATGGCCTGAACGAACTGCTGGACCCGACCCAGGCGGATGCCAAAGATGTGCTCGGGCACGAACTCGGCATGCCGGGCGCACAGCGGCTGTGGTATGTGGCAGATGCGTTCCGGCTCGGTTACAGCCTGGACGATATTCACCGTTCCACCTGGATTGATCCCTGGTTTCT
>JAUHXT010000088.1 GCA_030426925.1 Alphaproteobacteria bacterium
AAACCATGCGAATACAACCAGCACAGGCATCAACGCCCCGTCGCTTGCGATATCCGTTTCATTGATAACCGCGATCAAACGCCCGGCCAGTACAGGAAACAGCGTATCCAGCACAGCAGCCAGCGCCATTCCGCCCAACAAATATGGCCAGAATTTCTTATGTTGCCGCCAGTAATGCCATGTATAGGCGGCGACATCTCTGTAATTAACTTTTTCTAACATTGTTCATTTCCAAATCGAATAAATACAAAAATCCCGAATAAACCGGACTTTGCTTTGGCAAGACAATGATTTTAAGAAGGTAAAATAGTGTCAGACGCGCACAAAAAGGCCCGGAATATGTGACGCATTTCCGGGTCCCACAAATACGTCAGCTGTTAAGCACGGACCCGGAAACAAATGCGATGATATTTGGTGTTGTGTGTTTCATCTGCTTGTTTCCTTATAACAAAGAGGAACTACGTATCTCATATTAGATACGTTCTGACAAGTATTATTTTTTTTCACGTGATTTCATGAGCTCTAACATCAGCTTCTGATCTTTTTTCGGCATGGCCTTAAAGCTATCCAGAAGTTCGCTTTCCTGCGCGGTTAACGGTTTTGTTTCCCCCTGTTGAGGTTGCATAACATTCAGCGCCAGCCATTCATACGGAACACCAACGGCGCGGGCCAGAACCGGAAGATAACGCGGGTTCAATGCCTTACCTGTTTCTGCCTGCTGAATCGCCTGTTGTGTTGTCTGCGCCAACTCAGCCAACTCAGCCTGGCTCAATCCCAGACACGTGCGTATGTATTTCAATCGATCGCTCAGGGGTTTGATGTCTTTTAAATCCATCCATCAAAAATAGACAATTTTTCTTGTTGACGCCCCACAAATTAGCTTGTATAAAATTACAAGTTTTAATTGTTAAATTCTAATTATGAGAATGCATTACATGGAAACGATACTATCACAAACGCTTCGATCAGCGCTGGACACACTGGAGGAAGCGACTACCGAGATAAATATTATGTCTGAAGAGGTTTTAAACTTTTTGAAAGAGCGGGAAAAAGTATCGCTGATAACCAGACCTGAAACACTCAATTCATAAGGAACCACAAGAATTTAATTACATCTCATATCTCACACGACACCCTTCAAGGTGGTCATTCACAAGGCCCATTGCCTGCATAAATGCGTAGGCCGTTGTGGGTCCGACAAATGACCACCCTCTTTTTTTCAGGTCCCTGGATAACGCTTTAGAGGTAGGCGTAACAGTAAATGCGGTAAGCGATTTATAATCACAGACTTTTGGGCGTTCGCTGTCTTCCGGCTTCCACCGCCAGAAATAGCTGGACAGTGAGCCAAATTCATCCACCATTTCGATCGCCCGCCTTGCATTATTAATAGTGCTCTCAATCTTTCCGCGATGACGGACGATTCCAGCGTCTTTTAACAAACGCTCAACATCTTTATCTGTATATTCTGCTACTTTGTAAAAATCAAAACCATCGAATGCGGCACGAAAATTTTCACGCTTTCTTAAAATCGTTAACCAGCTTAATCCAGCCTGAAATCCTTCCAGGCATATTTTTTCAAATAAGCGGATATCGTCTGTGACCGGACGGCCCCATTCCTGATCATGATAGCGGATATATTCTTCATCTTGGCCGCACCACCAACAGCGGGAAGTTCCATTCGCGTCTCTGACAAGTCCCTCTTTTAACATGGTTTTAATCCTGAACATGTAGGTTATAATGAGTAACTTAAGGGGAAAGCCGTGCCAGAGCAATCCGATATACAACTAGATGACGATCAGACTTTTGTTGAAAATAGCCGGGAAGCGCTGAATACCCTGGAAGGTATACGGCTCAAGAAACTGGCGCAATATAAATTCCGCAAGAGCATCGGCATCCCGGTTGCCGCGTTATTAATCCCTTTTCTGGGCTATGCAGATTACTGGCTTTTGATGATTAGTGCCAGATCTGACGGTGATGACGGATTTGCCGGATTAACATTTCTTGTTCTGGGGGGCATATACTGGTGGATTACCCAACCAAGGCGTAAATATGCCAAAGCGTATAAGACCGAAATCCTGCCCAGTATAGCGAAGTTATTCGGGAACATGACATACAATATCAAGGGTTGCCTTCCTCTCGATATATTAAAGTCATCCAAAATTATTCCATCGCATGACAAAGTGAAAAGCGAGGATCACTTTTCCGGCACCTACAAGGACGTCAACATAGAATTCTGCGAAATGAAAATGACGGAAACTCGCGGCAGCGGCAAAAACCGCAGAACAGTCACCACCTTCAAAGGTCTTGGCATCCTGATGGATATGAAGGGCAAGCGTTTTTATGGACATACTATTGTTGATAGAAACCGCGGCAAACTTTCCGAATGGTTCAAGCAAAAACAACATAAATTAAAACGCGCAAACCTTGTCGATCCCAGGTTTGAAGATATTTTCGATGTTTATACTAATGATCAGGTAGAAGCGCGGTATCTTGTCGACCCATTCATCATGGAACGTCTGGTCGATCTTCACGACACGTTCACAAAAATGCATAAACCCACCCATGACCAAAAACAAATGGATGAGGTTTTTATGAAACACCTTAGACATCTAAACGGAAATTATCGACAGAAGTGGCTGACGGCAGCGTTCTGGGACTCCAAAGTTCTCATCCTCATAGCCAACGACTATAACCACTTCGAACCGGCCGATCTCCATATTCCCGCTACAGACACGCAAAGCATCCTGAACATGAAGCGGGAAGTTGCAGATGTTCTGAATATGGTCGACCAAATGAAAGCCTACGATCCCCTTTCCGTCCATCGGCGGAGCGAGGCAGAATCAGAGGATTCCGACCCCATTGCCGTTTAATACAGAAGGTTTTGGTAAGTTTGCGCTGCCTTCAACTCGGCTTTTACGCTGTCATGCGCTTTTTTCTGCGCCGGGTCCTGACCATGTTCATCTTCACCGGCCAGTTCGCTGTGATAGCGTTCTTCCAGGAATGCGAGATTGAAAATCTCATCCGGTTCCAGTTCGCCTTCCATGAAAGCGAGGCTCAGTATCACAGAGCCGGACAGGCTGGTTACCACATGCATCACGGTGAAATCATGGGGGTCGAGCGCCTGCATGTAATTCAGCACACGTTTGTGGGCGTCTTCCGGCTGGTTCAAGGCGTCCAGTGTAGTGGTGGTCAATAGCTTCACCCCATAATGCTGGTCGAACCATGTGAGCCAAGGACCCCATTGCTCTTCCTGCCGATCAGCCAGCGGCAACGGCTCTTCAGTACGGTAGCACAGCAAATCAGTATCCAGATATTTCAAAACGCGCTGTTCAATTTCCTTACGCTGCGGGCCGCTTCGATCTATCGCCGTTGTCAGCAGCGCGGTTAAGTGCATGTTTTCCTGATCTATGGTTTCACCCTGATCCTGCCATTCCTTGGCAACAGCTTCGCCCAGCGTTTTGCTAGGAGCAATTAACTGACGTCCGGACGGTGTTTTAATTGGCTTTCCATCCAGTTCGATAATATATTCGTCCCCGTCCTGATGTGTTTTTGCCTCTTTATAGAACTTTTTCATAAATAACCTTTATTCCGCTGGTTTTAAATAATCCTCAAAGTATTTGGCGCATGGGCTATCCCCTGTCAAGCCTGCATGCGCGAAGGCTCTTTCCTGCCAAAATGATGTGTTTTCGCCCGTCGGGCTTTGTGCATTCAATTTCAGGTGAACCGTGTCAGCTGTCTGCTCACCACAGGCCATGTTTTCAATTACGACATTCACACCACCTGTCAGTTCAAAGAAGCGAAGGCCGTTCTGATCATGTGCAAAAAACGCGATAATATCGGACAGCGCCGTATCCATCGCCATTGCATCACGCACATCCAGACTGCCGGATTTTATGTCACCCGACATATTCAGCGCCAATCCCTCTTCTTGTCTGGATATATTTAGATCGAGGTTTATTTTACTTTCTTCTTTCACAACCTCGCCCGTTATGTGCGCAGCATTATCGGAGTATGTCAGGGTTATATCTCCTGTCATTTCGCCTTTATCCTTATGAATAAGCATGATGTTTTTTAAATGCGATCCGTGTTTGACGCCTTCCAGATCGGCTGTCAGTTCAAAGCGATCCGTCTTTAACATCACAGGTGTTACGTCCGCCAGCCTGTAAACCGTCCTGTCGTCCTTAAATAACACGGGCAGAAGTTCTATACGGCCTAAAAATTCTTCCTCCCCGTACATTCCTTTTACCTGTAAATGCGGAGTCGTCAGCTTGTTGTCCGCTATGTTCGCCATATCAACGATCAGCGCTTTCGGCGTCAAGAACCCGGCGCGGGCTTCCAGCTTTGTAACTGATATCGTTTCCACTGTTTTTTTGTTCAACAGATAATGGCTGATCGGCAGCGCAAACGTCATACGCTCTACTTTCATCGGGACATCTGTTGGATCGCCGGGCGTCTGGAACAGCGCGTTTTTGAAATCTATCCTGATATCCGGAATAAACCCCAGATATTCCAGATCACCAATCACTGCGCGGGAGTTGGTTACACGGGACAAAAACTGTTCTGCCCCTTCGCGCAATTGAGGATTTTTTCCGCTCAAATTCGCGATAATTAAAAGCATGATCGCGATAGCAACAGCGAAAAACAGAGCAATTTTGAAAAGGATTTTGGCGGTTGATTTGATTTTACTCAAAACGGATTGCCCCTGTGGTTCTTAAAACCTGACACAGTGTCATGAAGCTGCAAATTTCAGGGCTTAACGGTTTTGCTTCAACCAAATCCCAATACGCTTTTGTAATGTACAGGAATTGCTGGTCCTGCGGGTCGATATCCGAAGGCTTTACTTCCTTTTGCATTATCGGGATTTCTGCACACTCCCGCTTATAGATACAGTTTTTATATTGTGGTGCGGTCAGGCTGCCGCGTTTTTGTACCAGTGACGCCGTATGCCGCATACGTGCGAGGTATTCTTCGACTTCCTTATTCATGTCGATGTTGTAACGCTTTTCGATGCCCAGATAGGTGCGGCAATCATCACGGAATGTCAGGCCCTTTTGCACCGGCTCCCCACATTCTTTTGCGAACTTTACCCAGTTTGGCTGCCCGGTCACCGACGACAGCAAGCTGCCTTCCCAACTCGGATAGTTCTCAATATAAGCGAGGAACATAAACGGCGTATCGTTTTCGTAATATGCTTTCTGGAAGTTTATTTTTGTCACCGCCAAAAGCATGACGAGGGCAGCCAGAACCGTAATGCCCAAAACGCGTAATATCTGAAAGTTTTTAAGGGAAAAATAAAACGCTGCGCACAGGGCAGCATATGCAAGCATATAAGGCAGGCTGCTGAATTCCAGATAAGCAAAGCCGTACACAAAAAAGACAAATACGCCGATGGTTACAAAGACGGCGAAGAGGCCCAGCCCCATTCTGCCGCCCAGCTGTTCATTTGCTTCCTGAAGTCTGTCGCTTTCGAAAACCATATCAATGGAAGAGTATAAAGGAGCAAAAACCCTTACGAAAGGGTGATATCTGCAAAAGGATCCTCTTTATACGCAGAATTAAATCCCAGCGCTTTCCAGCTTTTCTTTAGCTCATCGGGCAGCGGAGCAGTTAAATCCATTGGTTTACCAGTCACCGGGTGTTTAAACACCAGCCTTTGTGCGTGCAAATGAAGGCGTTCAGCCAAGCCCATTTCCTTCATAATGTGTATATCCTGTTCCGGGTGGTCGTTATCACGCACATATTTCGTATCACCCAGCACGGGACTTCCCATTTTATGGGCGTGGACGCGAATCTGGTGTTTTCGCCCCGTGCGCGGCCAGAACATCACAAACGCCGCTTTTTTTCCGGCATATTCCACGACTTCAAACAAGGTGGACGCCGGGCGGCCTTCTTCCGGGTCGACCATCATCTTCTCTTTTTGCGGGGACTGGCCGATGGCGGCATGGATTTCCCCGTCCATCATTTCCGGGGCCGGCACGCATATCGCCCAGTAATATTTACGCATTGCACGCCCCTTAAAGGCTTTGCCCAATTCCCGCACGGCTTTGGCGGAACGGGCCACCAGCAAAATACCGGATGTGTCCTTATCGAGGCGGTGAACAAGGCGAGGTGCCAAGCCCTTATCGTTTTTCAGGCCATCCAGATAAAAATCAACATGACGGTAAATGCCGCTTCCGCCTTGCGTAGGCAAGCCATAGGGTTTGTTGATCGCCACGACATCGCCGTCGTCATACAGGACGAGGCTATTAATATATGCCTTGTCTTCGGCGGTTAAGGTGCGTTTTTCCTTTTGCTCCTTGCTTTCAACAGGGGGAATGCGCACGTCCTGCCCGGCTGACAGGCGTGTATCGCCTTTTGCACGCTTGCCGTCCACGCGCACCTGTCCTTTGCGCACAAGTTTCTGGATCAAACCGAAAGGAGTACCGTCGAGCTCCTTTTT
>JAUHXT010000011.1 GCA_030426925.1 Alphaproteobacteria bacterium
TCAGTGTCTTGTCGTCGCCGACAATCCCTTTGCAGACCTCGGCGCATAAAGCGGTCTCATCTTCTGTGTTAATGGTCGGGTCATACCCGCGTACATACTCGCAGGTAGCTTTCGCGTCAAAGGCTTCGGCTGTCTTTTCAACGATCTCTTTCACCCGCTTTTGCAGGAAGGCGCGCGTTTCCTGCTTAAAGGCGCGGATCGTTCCGGTCATCATCGCGCTGTCGGCAATCACGTTGAACGCCCCTGTGCCGATATTGACATTAGTGACCGTGACCACGGCCTGATCGATCGGGTCGATATTCCGGCTGACCACGCTTTGCAGGGCGGTAATAATCTGCGCTGCAACAACCGCCGGATCGCACGTCATGTGGGGCAGGGCGGCATGACCGCCTTTCCCTTCAATGCGGATGTGCAGCTCATCAGTTGACGCCATCATTGGCCCGGTGCGTAGGCCTATCATGCCCTTTGGCAATAACGGCCAGTTATGCATGCCGTAAACTTCATCCATGGGAAAGCGGTCGAACAGCCCTTCTTCGATCATTTTGATCGCGCCGCCGCCGCCTTCTTCCGCCGGCTGGAAAATCAGGTAAACGGTGCCGTTGAAATTCCGTGTCTCGCTTAAATATTTCGCGGCGCCCAACAACATGGCCGTATGCCCGTCATGCCCGCATCCATGCATCTTGCCTGGCGTTTTGGACGCCCACGGCTGCCCGGATTGTTCCACGATGTCCAGCGCGTCCATATCCGCGCGCAGGCCGATGGCCTTGCCGCTATCTGTTTTCTGCCCTTCGATGGTGGCGACTATGCCGGTGACCGCAATCCCGCGTTCGTACGGAATACCCCATTCATCCAGCTTCTTGGCCACAAGGTCGCTCGCGAATGTCTCTTCGTAACAGGTTTGTGGATGCTGGTGCAGTTCCCGCCGTGTGGCGGTCAGTTCATCCGTTAAATCGGCAATGGAATTTATAGTGCTCATAAATTGGTCTTTCTGGGATCAAACGCATCCCGAACGGCTTCTCCTATAAATGTAAGCAGCGTCAGCATAACGGCAAGGGATAAAAAGGCGGTAATACCAAGCCATGGGGATTCAAGGTTGTTTTTACCCTGTGCCAGCAATTCACCAAGGGAGGCGGAGCCGGGCGGCAGGCCAAGGCCAAGGAAATCCAGCGAGGTCAGTGCGGTGATAGAGCCGGTGAGGATAAACGGCATCAGGGTTAAGGTCGCGACCATGGCGTTGGGCAGCACATGACGGCGCATGATGGTCAGGTTATCAACACCCAGCGCGTTGGCGGCGCGCACATAATCGAAATTCCGCGCCCGCAAAAATTCCGCCCGCACGACATCAACCAGCGACACCCATGAAAACAGCAAAAGGATCGCCAGCAGCGTCCAGAACCCCGGCACGAACATCGCGGAGAAAATAATCAGGATGTAAAGCGAGGGCAGGGAGGACCATATTTCAATCACCCGCTGCATCACGAGGTCGAGGCGTCCGCCGAAATATCCCTGAAACGCGCCCGCGGTAATGCCGATCACCGAACTGATGAGTGTCAGGATCAAACCGAACAGGACGGAGATGCGGAATCCGTAAATGACCCGCGCCGCCACATCGCGTCCCTGATCGTCCGTGCCGAATACATTGTCCGTTGTGGGCGGGGACGGCGCAGGCGTTTGCAGGTCGTAATTGATCGTGTCGTATGAAAACCTGATGGGCGGCCAGACAATCCATCCTGATTCTTCGATTAACCCCTTCACGTAAGCGTCGCGGTAATCGGTTGCCGTTTCAAAATCCCCGCCAAAGGTGGTTTCCGGATAATCCTGAAATGTCGGGAAATACAGTGAACCGTTATATGATACCAGCAGCGGCTTGTCGTTCGCCCACAACTCGGCGCCAAGGCACAGGATCAGCAAAAGCAGGAAAATCCAGAACGACCAGTATCCGCGCTTGTTGGCTTTAAACTGTGACAGGCGTCTTTGTGTGATAGGCGAGAGAGTCATAACTCTAATGTAACAAGTATTTTCAAAAAGAGAATAGGTTAGCTTATATGGGGCTATAAGCGCTAATTAGTCTTCCTGAGCCAGGGATCATCTGTCTCCAGTGATAAATATCGAGTCTGAAAATGGATGTTCCACCATAAGATTTTCGTAATGGGTGGTTTCTGTCTTTGGCTGCACCATTAAGGGATTCTGCAACATGGGATAAAGGAATCGGTTCTTCGCTTTTTACGTGGTCTACAAGCTCTTTTATTTCTGCCTCTCTGCAGGTTCCCTCAAGCCCTGAATGGCTTGAGTCGAGAACTAAGGGATCCAGAAGCGCCGTTACAATCTGGCTGAATGGATTATGTGCATGGGTTACCACAATAACGCTGTCCGGCTCATTTCCTTCCGGCATATATACCATGGCTATAAGCCGGATATAAACACACATAAGTCTTTGAACATCACGTTCATTAATTTCGGGGTCAATTTTTGTGTTGATTGACAGGGCATTGTCTTTAAATTCATCTTGTATGATGCTTGCTGTTTCCTGAGCACGTGGCAGGCCAGAATGCAAAATCAGTGTTTTTCCTGTACATGGAATGAAGTCTCTGGAAAGACTAATGCTCGTACGGATTTGCTCGCGGCCTTTATCAGTCAAAGAAACGGTATCACCTTTGTTCCAGTCACGTTCATTATCACCATGACGGATTAGGATAAGATTTTTCATTCGATTATTCTTAATGGACGGCGATGGAGCCTGTACCCGTTTTTTCTACGAGGTCGAGACGGGCTTTCTGCTCGGCTGACAGTTTGTAATTGTCATTGGCTTTATGTTGATTGACGAGAGTTTGTAAACGGTCCTGGATGCCTTCCAGTTCGTCATTGGCGTTTTCCAGTGTCTGACGGATCAGCGCTTTCAGTTCCTTTTCATCGGAATCCGAAATACGTCCCTGGTCTTTGATGCGCTCACGCAATTCTTTCAACTGGTTCTGAATATTTTTCAGATCCATGGTTACCCTCCAGTGTTGAAAACAGGGTCGTTTATACGGAAGGGGGTGTATTCTGTCAAATGTTTTTGCGATAATATTATTGCTTTTCCGCCGTTTTTTACACGGAGCGGGCTTCGAAGTCGATACGCGGGTCTACATAGACATAGACGAGGTCCCGGACCAGCGTCATGATAAGCCCCATCAGCGCATATATATAGAGAGTCCCTAATACAACGGGGTAATCACGGTTAATCACGCTTTCATAGCCAAGAAGCCCCAACCCGTCGAGAGAGAATATGACCTCAATCAGCAGCGACCCGGTAAAGAAAATCGCCAGAAAGGCGGACGGAAATCCGGCAATCACTATCAGCATGGCGTTGCGGAAAACATGCCCGTACAGCACCTGTTTTTCCTCCAGCCCTTTGGCACGCGCGGTCAGCACATATTGTTTGCCGATTTCATCAAGGAAGGAGTTTTTGGTGAGCATGGTAAGGCCTGCAAACCCGCTGATAACCATAGCGGCGGTCGGCAGGACCATATGCCACAGGTAATCAAGCGTGACTTCCCACCAGCTCATATCCTCCCACCCGTCGGAGACAAGCCCGCGTAACGGGAAGATATCAAAATACCGCCCGCCTGCGAACAGGATGATCAGCAGGATAGCAAACATGAACGATGGGATGGCATAGCCGATAAAAATCGCCGCCGACGTCCAGATATCGAAGGACTGTCCGTCGCGTACCGCCTTTTTAATGCCAAGCGGAATACAGATCAGGTAAATAATCAGCGTCGACCAGAGCCCGAGGGAAATAGACACAGGCATTTTTTCCAGCACAAGGTCGATGACCGATACATCGCGGTAATAGCTGTCGCCCAGATCGAACTTCGCGTAATTGACGACCATCTGGAAAAACCGTTCATGCGCGGGTTTATCGAAACCGTACAGCGCCTCCAGCTCGGCAATGAATTCAGGGTCCAGCCCCTGCGCCCCGCGGTATTTGCTGGACGATCCGGTCGCCTGCATGGTCGAACCGCTTCCGCCCGCCATATCGCCGCCACCGGCAGATCCGCCGAAGCGCGCCGTGGCTTCAACGCCGTGTCCCTGCAACTGTGCGATCATCCGTTCAACCGGACCGCCGGGAACGAATTGCACGATCACAAACGACACCAGAACAATTCCGAACAGGGTCGGGATCATCAACGCCAGACGTTTGAGGATGTAATTGGCCATGGATGTAAGAGTATGGGGTCTATCGCACCGGTTCAAGACGGAATTGCGAACCATTCACCTGCAAGTTCACCGTTCTTGTCTGTACTGCGGCCATAGTTCCCATATCGTTCTGACGGTTAAAGTCCATATACATGGCACAAGGGTTGCGCTTGTCATCCAGCTTTAACTGGATGGTTGCCGGAAGGTCGGACGTCAGTGAAAACTTGCCGCCGTTTTTTGTGTTAATGTTTTTATGGTCGGTAACCTGATAAGCTTGGCCCATTAAGTATACTGTTTCCTGTGTATCCCGCAGACGGTGCAGCGCACGTTGTACAATCAGTGACTGGTCTTCCTTTACATGGCGACCGATCAGGGTTCTGTCAGTGCGTTCTTCCAGGATAAGGCGGATTTTTGTGGTATCAGAAAAATTACTTCTCAAAATTGTGTCGAGTGAAAAGTTATAGTCAAAGCCGCCTTTGGGGACGAGGCCCGTAATCTGTCCGTTTTCATCAATCTCAAAATATTCTGCAAGGTCGGATGAAATCAGGGTAAAGCGTTCATCCAGGCGCTGACCTCTGGGGCCGTGCTGGAAGACACGCAAAAATGTATGGCCTGCCATGACAGGAGCCAGATCTTCATTGGTAGTATTTTTCAGGTCGCCGACAGAGATGTCCTGAATTACATTTCCGTTCCCGTTATGAGTCCGCTCTTTTAATCGCAAAGCCCATTCATGCGTGGTGGCCGCTAGCTGGAAATCACTGCGCATACATAAATAACCGCCGGTCACAATTCTGCAAATTTCTGAAATTTGTTGTTTGAAATCAATAACACTTTTGACGTGGCTCTCAGGCAGGGTGTCCAGGTGCGCTCTTTGTCTCTGAACCGCTGAAGCACCTTTTCTTGTGGGCGTATCGGATAGCGGACCCTCTGGCAAAGGCCGCATGTTGCGGTATTGCTTCGGTGATAAGACAATGAATGTTGCTGCCGGTCTTTGTCCATATTGCCCGATAACGACAGCAAGTGCTTCGTTTTCATCGTATTGGGAGAAATTCAGAACCTTGTCGTGATGCAAGTAGAAATCGTTGCTGACAATTGGCCGTAGAGTGAATGGATGATCGTAAGTTTTCTGGTAGGAAGCAAAAGCTTCGTGCCCCATGGCATAAGCGACAATGTGTCCGCCATCGCCGACAATAGGGCCGAAAGTAAAGTCCTGAGCAATTGCCCAGTCTTTGACGTCTGATTTTCGTTTAGAAATTCCGCCTAAATACAAGGATTCCACATTCTTCACCTGCACCATCCCCCTCAAATTCTCTATAAATTTTGGAAGGTTATGCCAGCGGTCAATGGTTATGTCAATAAAATCCGGGTTGTAGGAGCAAAAAAGCCCTAATAATGCGGGGGTTTGTCCCGCGCGGCGATTTCGGCTGGGGATAAGGCTTCTGATCCGCTTTCCTGCGTCTGGTATTCCAGATCTTCCAGCTTGCTTTCGGTTATTTTCAGCTTGGCTTTCAGTGCGTCGATGGTTTTTGCCTGTGAGAGCACAACATCATTCAGCTCTTCAAACTTCTGCTCCAGATGGGCAATCCCCGTCTCCAGATAAATAATACGCTCTTCATCACTCATGGCTTCAAGTTCCATTCTTCTGCTTTCCACACGCCATCCCGAAACGTGAAAACGGCCAGCGCACCGGTCGATAGCTTGATTTTATGGTTCGCGGCAAAGTCTTCAAAATCCCCCAATATATGCGGGGCGAAGCGGGCGATCCCGTTGGACGTCACGACCAGTACAGTTTCATCGTCATCATGCGCGCGCACCTGGTCTGCAAAACTCTGCCAGTTCTGGATAATGGCCTGCGGGTCGGCTTTCCACCCGTCCGGTACAATGACTTTCTCGTCCCAGTTCCTGATGGCCTCTTCGCCGATACGGGCGATAACATCATCTTCCGGTTTATTTTCATCAGGCCCGTAATCAATCTCGTTAAAGATATCGAGCGTATAAACAGGATTGCTGACACCGCTTTCCTTGATCGCAATCTTCGCCGTCTCCTGCGTGCGTTGCAGTTCGGATGTATAAACCACATCCGGAATTTTTTTGTGGTCACGCAGCCACACACCGATTTTGCGCGCCTGTTCCCGCCCGCTATCGACCAAGGGCAGATCCGTGCGCGCGCCAACACGGGTAGGTACCTCATCCGGTCCAAACGTGTTGCCGTGCCGCGCGATAATCAGGGTGGTCATATCTCTTTCCCTCTCCGTCATTGCGAGCGTAAGCGAAGCAATCTAGTGCCGCAAGTAAAGAGTCTGGATTGCCACGTCGGCCTTGCGGCCTTCTCGCAATGACGATTAATTTGTCAGCAACTTCTCTGCGCGTTCTAAATCTTCGGGGGAATCAATACCGGCCTGCGCCAGTCCTGCATCAACATCGACAATCACTGTCTGAATGTTCACACCGTTTTCAAGCAGACGCAGCTGTTCCAGCCCTTCAAGCGTTTCGTAATGCCCTTGCGGCCACGAAACAAATTGTTCCAGCACATCCTTGCGAAACCCGTACAGGCCAAGATGTTGAAAGACAGGAGAGTATTCGCTCTCCCGGTTTTCCTTGCGGATAGCTGGAATGATGTTTTTAGAAAACCATACCGCCCGGCCGTCATCTGTGCGGATGCAGGTCGTGCCGCTGAACGGTGTCGTTTTCTTTTGTTCGCGCAAAGCGTCCAGTTCATCCCAGCGCAGATTGACGACAGGGGTCACAACGCTGAACGCCGGGTTTTTCTCAAACGCTTCAATAATTTTTTCGATGGCTTCCTGTGGTGTGAACGGCGCATCGCCCTGAAGCCCGATAGTGACATCAAAATCACCCAGCTTGTTCGCCGCTTCCAGCACGCGGTCGGACCCTGTGGCGCAATTTTCCGACGTCATCACACAGTCTACACCGATATCCTTGCAATGATCCGCAATGCGCTCGTCTTCAGTGGCCACGGCCAGCGCGATGTCTTTGCCGTGCGCGGCCTTCCGCCCAATCTCCACCACGCGCTCCAGCATCGTCTTGCCGCCAATCACCGCCAGCGGCTTGCCTGGAAAGCGCGAACTGCCATAGCGCGCGGGAATGATGATGGCGATACGCATTACTGTGGCTTCACCCACCATGTATCAATCACGCCGGGGGTAAGGTTGGACAGGTGGTCGGGCCGCCCCAGTTTCGACCAGTACGCCACGCGCCAATAATCAATATGCCACTGCGGAACGACGTAATACCCGGCCAGCAAAATACGGTCCAGCGCGCGGCAGCGGGCGACCAGTTCGTCCCGGTCCGGCGCCTGGATAATCATTTCAATCAGCTCGTCGATTACCGGGTCTTTAATACCCATATAGTTGCGGGAGCCGGGAACATCCGCTTTTTCCGACGCCCAGAAATCGCGTTGTTCGTTGCCCGGTGAATCCGACTGCCCGATGGAACCGATGGTCATATCAAAATCAAAATCATTTATACGGTTCTGGTATTGCGCAGGGTCAAGCACACGGAAGGTGGCCTTGATGCCCAGCCGTTCGAGGTTTTTGATAAAGGGCAGGACCCAGCGTTCAAACAGCGGGTTGGCATCGACAATTTCAAATTCCAGTTTTTGTCCGGATTCGTTGACGCGCAGCTTGTCCGCGCCGATTGTGTATCCCGCTTCGTCCAGAAGCTGCATCGCCTTTTTCAGGTTCTCGCGGTTGTTGCCCGACCCATCCGTTTTGGGCGGCTCATAACGCGTGGCAAAAACGCTGTCCGGAATTTTTCCGCGGTATTGTTCCAGTATGTCTAAAACGCGGCCAGCAGGAGGTCCGTCCAACGCAGCAAGTTCGGAGTTTTCAAAATAGCTGTCGGTGCGTTTATATCCGCCATAGGCGAATTGCTTGTTCGACCATTCGAAATCGAAGGCATAACCGATGGCTTCGCGCACTTTCGGGTCTTTAAAGACATCGCGGCGCGTGTTGAAAATAAATCCCTGCATCCCTTGCGGGCGTTTGTGGGGAATCTCTTCCTTGATGATGCGCCCGTCCTTGACCGGCGGGGCGTTGTATCCGGTTTCCCACAGCTTGGCGGTGTTTTCCGTACGGTAATCATATTCACCGGCAAAGAAAGCCTCCAGCGCCACGTTACTGTCTTTGTAATAATCAACCACGATTTTATCGAAGTTAAACTTGCCCTTGTTGATCGGCAGGTCTTTGCCCCAGTAATCCGGATTGCGTACATATTCGATGGAACGTCCGGCGGTAACAGTGCCAATTTTATACGGCCCGTTGCCCAGCGGCGGGACGAGGGTGGTTTCGGCAAAGTTTTTGCCGTCCTGTTCCCAGTAATGTTTGGGCAGGATGGAAAGTTGCGACAGGATCAGCGGCAGCTCCGCATTGTCCCCGTGCTTGAATGAAAATTTTATGCGCCGATCGGACGTCGCTTCCACTTTTTCAACATCGCCGTAATAGGCTTTAAAAAACGGTGACCCGTGTTCCATAAACGTATTGAAAGACCAGATAACATCGTCCGGCGTTACGGGCTTACCGTCCGCCCACTTGGCTTCGGGGCGCAAGGTAAAGGCAACCCATGTGTTGTCCGCAGGGCGTTCGATGCTTTCCGCCAGCAGGCCGTACATGGAAAACGGCTCGTCATAGCTTTGTTCCATCAGCGCGTCATAGATCAGGCTCTGTCCAATGAATTGCAGGCCGGAAGCGGGCGTGCCCTTCACGATAAACGGGTTCAGGGAATCAAACGTACCGATCTGGTGTGTTTTTAGCGTACCACCGACAGGCGCGTCAGGCTTCACGTAATCAAGATGCGTAAAACCGTCTTTGTATTTCACCGCCCCATGCATGGCGATGGAGGGTTGCGGCACGGTTTCGGCTACAGCTTCAACTGCTTCCGTCGCTTCAGCGGAAGGCGTAGCGGCCTCTTCCTCGGCCATGGCCGGAATGGAAATTGTGAGAAAGAAAAACGAAAGAAGTAAAAAACGCATAATCATCCCCTTCTTATGCTTTGGAACCGACGGCATCGCTCACCTGCGCGTGCCCGTCTTCGTTAAGGTATGCCACCAGATCGCGGCATATTTGTGTCACCAGTTCCGGCCCGTGATAGACCAGCGCGCTATAAAGCTGCACCAGTGAAGCCCCGGCGCATATTTTATCGTACGCATCCTTGCCGCTGGAAATCCCGCCCAGCCCGATAATCGGGATTTTCCCGTCGGTCAGCTGATAAAACGTGCGGATCATTTCCGTCGATCTTTCGTTAAGCGGTTTGCCGCTAAGCCCGCCTTTGCGCTCCCGAAAATCTTTCGGGAGATAGTCAGGGCGCTGCGTTGTTGTATTGGTAACGCTGATCCCGTCAATCCCGACACTAAGGCAAGCTTGCGCAAGCCCTTCCTGCCGCTCTGGTATCAGATCAGGACTAAATTTTGCCAGCAACGGTACGGGGTTATTCTTGCAAACCTTGTTTCGCTCTTCGATCAGAATACCGGCCAGTTCCTTGAACACTTCCGGATCTTCGAGGTTCCGCAGGCCCGGCGTATTAGGGCAAGACACATTGAACACGATATAATCCGCAAACGGCGCCAGATGGCGGATCAGCATCTTGAAATCTTTTTCCGGTTCCGTCTGGCCGGAAGTCATAGCGATCTGTATGCCCAGTATCCCTTTCGGGCGCGGTTTTTTCTCAAGGAATTTTTCAACGTTCTTTTTAAACGCCTGCATCCCGACATTGGGGAAGTTCATGCGGTTAATGATTGCTTCGTTTTCGATGTCACGGAAAATGCGCGGCTTCGGCAGGCCTTTTTGTGGCTTGGTGGTGACGCCCCCGGCTTCGACAAACCCGAAACCAAGATTAAACAGTGCACCGATGACTTCCGCATTCTTGTCATATCCGGCCGCCAGCCCGACAGGGTTATGGAAGGTTTTACCCCAGACAGTGGTTTTCAGTATCGGGTCGTCAATGGCGGGATATTTGGGCGCGACCCCGGTTTTCATCGCTAGAAGGCTGACGGTATGCGCCAGTTCTGGGTCGAGTGCATGAAAAAATGGCTTCGTTATTTGGAATAGCGTGGGCATCAACGCATATATTTAAAGCCTTCTTGCAGATATGACCAGCCCGTAATTGCGGTAAGTACAGCAGCTATCAACAGGGCCCAAAGGCCGGACACGGCCAGAACGGGCATAAGCGGGCCAGCGATCAGCAAGACCAGCGCCAGCATCTGGATGGTTGTTTTCCATTTCGCCAGCGTGGAAACAGGCAGTTTGACGTTTTTCGGCCCCAAAAATTCCCGCATGCCGGACACAAGGAACTCCCGGATTAGGATAATAATGACCGGGATTATCCAGTAGCCGGAGACAGTCCCGACATCCACCAGCACCAGCATAAGCACGGCAACGAAGATTTTATCGGCAATAGGGTCAAGAAATGTGCCGAAATCGGACACTGCATTGAGTTTGCGCGCCAGATACCCGTCAAAAAAGTCGGTAAGCGCACATATTATATATAAGACGAGCGCAAAAAGCGGCTGGTACGCGTAAATCAACAGGCATATCACCGGCAATAACGCGATACGGGCAATGGTGAGGATGTTGGGCAGGGTCAAAACTTAAACAGCGGCTTGGCTGGCTGTCCCTTCCTGCGGATCGCGTAAGACGTAACCGCGGCCCCAGACCGTTTCGATGTAATTATCGCCATCCGTGGCATCTTCCAGCTTTTTACGCAGCTTGCAGATAAACACGTCGATGATTTTCACTTCCGGTTCGTCCATACCGCCATACAGGTGGTTCAGGAACATTTCCTTGGTCAGCGTCGTGCCCTTACGCAAAGAAAGCAGCTCGATTATGCCGTACTCTTTGCCGGTAAGGTGCAACGGCTTGCCGTCCACTTCAACGGTGCGGGTATCAAGGTTGACGGCAACACGGCCTGTTTTAATGATGCTTTGGGCATGCCCCTGTGAGCGGCGGACAATCGCCTGAATACGGGCAATCAACTCACGCTTGTCAAACGGTTTGGTCAGGTAGTCGTCAGCGCCAAAGCCCAAGCCTTTGATCTTGTTATCCAGTTCGGTAAGGCCGGAAAGAATCAGGATCGGTGTTTCCACCTTGGACGCCCGCAGGCGCTTCAGCACTTCGTACCCGTCCATGTCCGGTAACATGAGGTCCAGAATGATGATGTCGTAGTCATATATCTTCCCTAAATCCAGGCCATCCTCACCCAGATCGGTGTTATCAACGACATATCCTTCGGATTTCAGCATTAACTCAATGCTCTTCGCTGTTGAACTGTCGTCTTCGACCAATAAAACCCGCATAAAAATAATCCTTATTTGTTAATAGTTTAAAAACCCGTATCGCGTTAAACTTTCTTAACAATGTTAACAAATTTTGAAAAAGTTAACAAAAGTTTTTGCTTACTATCCTGTTAAAACTTCATAAAATTTTAATTAAATTTGTCATATAGTATAATTAGGAAAAGATATATCTTATGTAATTGAGGTCTATTTGGCGGGTTATAGAACACAAATAAAGGCCTTCTTGTTGTGCCTTACACTCTTTCTGGTAAGCAGTTGCCTACCGGAAGACAGTACTGCTGTTTCTAACGGCCAGAACCAGACGGTGTCAGCCGCACTCTCCCGATCCCCACAGAAAATAGCCGAAGCACAGGCTGTAGCCTTTATGAGCGCTTCCCGAAACATTACCGGACAGGTCGTGACAAGCGCTGGATTTAGCAATGGGACAATGGCCGCGGGTGAAATCAATTTTGCCGCGATGGGAATTAAAGGAATTCCGGCAAATATGAAGGCCGCGTACTGTAAGGAAACCAAGGCGGACGGTTCGGTTGTCGGTCAGGTGATATCCTGGATGGATAATGGTGGCGGAACGGCTTTTTCAGTTCAGGGGATTGAACAAAATGCCGGGGAAACCATTATGCACAGCATTTTAAAACAATCCGATTCTGTAGACACAGGCATGGCCAGCGGCGGCCAGGTAACCTGGATGGATAAAAGTGGAAATGCATCTCAGACAACAAATTTATCACCATGCGGAAACATTAATATTCCAGCCAACACGCCGGTTATTATGTCCCGGAACCTTATCGCCGCGAATGTTACTGATTTAGGTAACGGCAGTGTCATGGAATACACATCCGAAGCATGCCCGGATGGCGAAATTGGAAGTATTACAATGCGCCGTTGGGTAGCCCAGACGTACACGCAGTTTGCGAATGGGGATCCGGCAGAACAATTTGAATACGGCGATTGGGAAGAATTCCAGAACACCTGTATGGAATTCATGGAACAACTGGATACAGGACAGGTAACGATTGAGGTCTTTGCCAATCAGGCGCCTCTAGGGGAAATGCAGCAAATTGAAATTTCCGAAGTTTTATCGGCGTTAAATAACACAGAGTGTATGGGGGCAACTGAGCCGCAGGACCCGGACGCCCCTCTGGATACACAAGATGCGCCTGCGCCTGAATGTGATTTTACAAGAACCGCTGAGCGTGAGGAACTGGACAACCCGTATGGTAGCGAACTGGAAGTCACCGATGAGATTGTCGATGCCGAAATTGTCACACATGCCTGTCCGATAGGGGATACCACACCTATCACAGGGTACGTTCAAAACTTTCCCGGACAGGTAGATGTCGGCAGCGGCTGGCAGGGAACAATGGAATTTGCCCGTTACTACCATAATGTGATGAACATGGCTGGTGAGCAGGGGCAGGAAACCGATTCAAGCTTCCGCGATCAGTGGCAGGGCCACACACTGCTTTGTACAAGAGATGAATTATTGAATATTGAATGTAGCACGGCGTATCCGAATTACAGTGCGTCAGGCAACCCGCAGGTAGTATTTATTCCGGTTGATACGACAGGGTACAGTTTCACACGAGAGAATGTCATTGATGGATGGGATGATCCGACGAACTTTGTCCCCAATCAGTCATTGCCGAATGATCAGGGGTGGCAGGCAGCCGGCGGGAACTGTAGCTGGAATGAAACAGTCAGTTTTGACAACGTGCCATCCGGCTATACGCCAACACAGCCGGGCGGAGGAATATACCATAGATTGGTGACGGCTAGTGATCTGAACGTCACGCCTACCCAAGGTCAATGGGTTGGGGTAACTCCGTCTGTCGGAACACGCACTGATACGAACACGCTGCCTTGCCCGAGCGGTTTTACTGGATCCATAATCGAGACTATAACGTATCGTTCAGTTGCAGAATTCCCATGGAGCACACCGGTTATTACGAATACGTCTACTACGGACAATAACTGTACATGTACAGCCGAAATCGAATTACGCCAGACACCGACAACATGTGCGGATGCATCTTCCGGCATTTTATATGAAGAACGGCAAAGGCAATGTCCGTCCGGTAACTGGGGCGCCTGGATAACACAGGCCAACAGTTGCGCGGGCATGGGCGGCGACCCGGCAGAATGTGGTCCTGCCGCAGTTCAGCCTTATTCTTCTTTCCCGACAACAGGCCTGTGCAGTTCCGGCACACCTGAAAACAGGCGCGAAGCGGTTTCGCCAACAGGAATACCTTTGTTTTTATGGGATTGCAGGCAAGCAGATGGCTCGGTTGCTGCCGGATGTTCGGCGAGAAATATCTCGACCGCACCATCGGGTAGTGGTGCAACGTGTGGTCCTGCGGCAAATGGAGTCTTTGGTAATCTTACAACATCAGCTCAGTTTTTCGCTACGGCAGAATTGTGTAGTGCCAATGCAGCCTCTACCAGCGAATCAACAAGACTTGAAAATGGTTTTTATATTTACGAGTGGAGCTGCCAAAACCCCCCATATAGTGCCGCTTGCGGTTACATGATTCCGGAAAGCTATTTTAACGGCGGTGCGCCAGCTACAGGATCAGGACCGATATGCGGAACGGCTGTGAATACGTGTATTAATGGCGTGATGCAGGATAGCTGGGATACCGACCGGTATTGGTGGGAGTGCCGTGTAGGTGGCGGCACAGGCGCTTGCGACAGTGATCCCAATTGTGAACATTGCGAAGCGCCGTTCGGTGCGTCAACGGCAAACTGTGCCGCACAAACCCTGAACGCGAATGGGTGTGCCTATCCGTTCAGCGCAGCAAATCATGGAAACACGCAAACTGTGCAAACATCTACTACGGGATTTGTCGGACAGATGAACGCACAATGTTCAAGCGGCAATTGGACAGCAGTAACCTCATCCTGTACGGCAGCCGGACCAACTAATCCGGGAGATTGTCCGGCTCAGACGATTACTTGGGGATCTGGGTGTTCCGCTACGATTCCTTCTCATGAAGATGGTTTTTCAGATCGAATTAGAAGTACAGCCAATGGCGGTGTGACGCGTTATACGTGTTCGTCAGGAACATGGGTCACAAGCGATGAAGAATGTTCAACAATTGAGTTTGGTTGCGGTCCTGCAGGTGAAATGACGTTTTCGTCTGCTCCGACAAGTTTGTTATGTGACTCCAGCACGGCGTCAAACATGCGTCGAAATGAGTGGGGAACATACTTATGGGATTGTACGGCATCAGATGGAGTAACCCTTATATGTTCAGCTGTGTCTACAGAGCGCTATGATGCATCTTGTGGATCCGCACACAGATCCGGCAGTACATCTACCCCTGCTTGGGCCACAAGATGTGACACAGGACGCTCTGATAACGTCGTTCAGCAGGGCAGCGGATATTATACATGGATGTGTTTGGGAAGGCACGGCGGTATCGATGTTTCTTGTACAAGCGCACCTTAGTCCTGAATTTTAATTTGTTTTCTTTCATCCAGCCACCGGTTTCGTGATACCCTGTAGCTATGGATCGTCTGGCTGAAAAGGCGCTTGCCGCCATTGACCCCCTTGTTGACCATGAAGTTTACGGATCGGTGACGAAAGTCCTGGGGCTTCTGGTGGAAATCACAGGCTTCGGCAATGATTTGTCGATTGGCTCGGTCGTGCATTTGCGCCCGAATGACAAAACGGATATTCCCTGTGAAGTCGTAGGGTTTAAGGATAAAAACGCCCTGTTAATGCCCTTCGGAACACTTGAAGGGGTCGGGCTGGGATGCAAGGCGGTGATCCAGAAACACGCACCGTTTGTTTGCCCTGATGATAAGTGGCTGGGGCGTGTTATTAACGGGCTGGCCCGCCCGATTGACGGCAAGGGTCCGCTGCCGCAGGGCGCGCATGCTATTCCTCTCAAAAACAAGGCGCCCGCACCGCACGCCCGCAAAAGGATCGGTCAGAAGCTGGATCTGGGAGTGCGTTCGGTAAACACATTTTTATCGACCTGTGAAGGCCAGCGGATGGGCATTTTCTCCGGTTCCGGTGTCGGTAAATCGGTGCTGCTGTCCATGATGGCGCGTTATACCGAAGCGGACGTGTCGGTTATCGGGTTGGTCGGAGAACGTGGTCGTGAGGTACAGGAATTTTTGGAAGACGATTTGGGCGAAGACGGTCTGGCGCGTTCCGTTGTGATTGTCGCAACCGGGGACGAACCCGCATTGATGCGTCGGCAGGCCGCATACGTCACACTGGCAGTCGCCGAATATTTCCGCCAACAGGGCAAACAGGTATTGTGCCTGATTGACTCTGTAACCCGTTTCGCCATGGCGCAGCGTGAAATAGGGTTGAGCGCGGGCGAACCGCCGACATCGAAAGGCTACCCGCCAACGACGTTCGGCGAACTGGCAAGACTGCTGGAACGTGCAGGGCCGGGCGTACAGGATGAAGGCGCGATCACCGGACTGTTTTCCGTACTGGTCGAAGGCGACGATCATAACGAACCCATTTCTGATGCTGTGCGCGGTATTGTTGACGGACACATCGTGATGGAACGGGAAATCGCCGACCGTGGGCGGTATCCCGCGATCAATGTTTTGCGCTCCGTTTCACGTTCGATGCCCGCGTGCCTGGACGCACGGCAAAATGCGATTGTCACACGGGCAAAACAACTGATCAGCCGGTATGAGGATATGGCTGAACTGATCCGGCTGGGCGCATACCGCAAGGGCAGCGATCCGGAAGTAGATGAAGCGATTGCCCTGTATCCGCATTTCGAAGAATTTTTGAAGCAGAACAAGGAAGAAAGCACGACCATTGATGAAGCCTTTGCCATGCTGGGCGCTATCCTTGGCATGCCGTATGGCGATGGTCAGATGGATGACATGCAGCCGCAGCAAGGCGCGCGCCGCATGCCCCAGCGCGGGGAGGTAAGACGTGGCTAATCTGAAGGCACTCATACGCCTGCGCCGTCACCGCGTCGATGAAAAGCAAAAGGCGCTGGCCGACCTGTACCGCCAGACCGAAAAGCTGGAGGCAAAGAAAGAAGAGTTAATCCAGACGTTGGAAAAAGAACGCGATATCGCCGAAACAACCGAAGATGTTGAAGCTGGTGCGTTCTTCGGCCTCTATGCCGAAGGCGTGAAATCCAAAATCAGCGGCATTGACCGCGATATAAATAAACTCGAAACCCGTATTATGATCGCGCAGGACGACATGCGTCAGGCGTTTGCGGAATTAAAGCAGATTGAAATCGTGCAAAAACGCCGCGAACAGGAAGAAGCAAAGAAACTGGCCGCCAAGGAATCTGCGGAACTTGATGAAATTGGTATCGACGGGTTCAGGCGGCAGGAAGAATTTTAAGCGCTGGCGCCGAAGCTTCCGTCTTTTTGCAAGACGTTGACCCAGTGCTTGGTATCACCCTGAAAACTCAATTCCCCAGTCAGCTCCGTTGAATACAGCGCATCGGTATAGGCTTGCCGCATAGCTTGCCGCATTGGTTCGCTGAACGGCAGTTCGGTGCGCACAATCAGGTCAAGCCGCTGCCCTTTGATAAGGCCGTCAAGCTGTACCGGCCCCATGCGCGATAAATCAAGGTCGAACACAAAGCGCGTTTGCTGCCCGTCATTCTCATCCTTGCCAAAGGCATCGCGGTCCTGCCGGGTATAAAGCGTGATCTTCTGAATCTCGCCTTGCCAGAACATGGGTAGCGGCACGGCGCGCCATTCACCCACCGGGGCGTCCCCGCGGTTCAGGCTCGCCATTTCTGTGCCTAGGCGTCCCGGCAAATTGCCCTTGCCAATCCGCTGTAACGCATCAAGGGTTTTTCCACCTAGCCAGCTTGCAAAATCACCCGAACGCACGGCCGCCACGAACATTAACGCCGCGGGTGTTAACTGGCTGACCGTTCCACCCGGATTGGGAACGGATTGCGATAGCGCCAGCGCCGCTTGCGGGCTGACGCGTAAAAGTCCCTGATACAATTCATCCATAATCGGCCATGGGCCGGGCTGTAACAATAGCGCCAGCGGTAACGGCTGCGCCTGTAATGGAACCGCCTGTCCCGTCACGGCTTGCGGCAATGATGGCTGCGTCAAAACCTGCATGGCTTGCGGGCGTATCAGGATTTGCGTACCGGTTTGTATGTTTGGTGCAGGAGTTTGCAGGATAAAACTTTGTGGTAGCGGTAAAGCGGGTGGGCGCAGGATAACAACAGGCAGGTTTTGCGGTGTTGTGCCCGCGACAATTGCCGGAACGCCCTGCGGAGAACCGTTGATAATCGGAAACGCAGGCGATTGCACCTGGTTTAATAGTGCGGTGAAGTTCTGCGTTGCTGCCTGCACGGGCGGTGTTATCTGAACGCCCGGTGGCTGGATGGAAACAATAAACGCATTTTGCGTTTGTGTCTGAACTGCGGGCAACGCACCCGGTTGCGACAGTACGTGCACACTGATGCTTTGTGCCAGCGGCTGCGTTAAAACCTGCGGTAATGCAGTGGTCGGAATGGACTGTACCGGAAAGCTAAGCGCAGGTGTCGTTCCTTGTGGTGCATTCACAACCTGTAACGGCGAAACAATCTGCGGCGGCCGGAATGTTTGTACCGGCAATGTTACATTAGTCAGCGCGCTTTGTGGTGTGAGCGGAACGGAGGCAGGTTGCGTAAACAGGATATGCGGCAAACTGGCCTGCACCTGCGTTTGAACAAAGTTCTGAATCTGCGTCACTGTTTGCTGGACGATGCCTTGCGTAACGATTTGTGTGACAAGCGATTGCAGCGGTTGGGCTGTTTGCGCCTGTAATTGTTGTGCCGCAGGAAACGTCGCAAGCTGCGTTAACGGCGGTGTGTTTTGGGCCACAGTTTGTGTAGCAACACTCACAGTAGTGTTCTGGCTCATTATAGTTTGTTTTTGCTGTCCGGTAATCAGCCGCACCAGCTGTTCAATCCCGTCTTTGGGTATTTGTACGACTTGCTGCACATTTGCGTTCTGCACATTTTGCGCAATCAGGTTGGCCTCAAAACTTGCACGCGTGATAATGGCTTCGGGCAAGCGCGTCGCAAGCACCTGTACAGGATTGCTTTGCGGCTGCTGCAAAATCTGCTGTGCCTGTAACGGGGTAACGGGCGTAAGGCGAACCGTTTGGCCGGCTTGCAGCGGTTGTTGCGGTGAAGAGGGCACGGCATTGCGGATCAGGTTTAAAATCTGTTCAGGCAGCGGCGCTGCCTTTCCCGGTAAAGGCGAAGATGGCGGGGGAGTAGCGGGCGCGGGCTGCTGCCCCTGTACCTGCGGCGGCGGTGCAGTCGTGCGCACGACAGGTGTTTGCGGAACATCTGTTCTTGGTGCTGGCTGGTTCAGGGTCGGGATCTGTTGTTGGCTTTGCACATGCTGGGCCGCAAGGCGGGCATTGGCCACATGCCGTTCTGCCGATGTAATGACCGGCGTTTGCGGGATATTGGGCTGTGCCTCCCGCACCACGACCTGCCGCGGCGGGTCGCCTTTGGGAATATCAATCTGGATGGTTTGCCCCGGCTTCGGGGAATTGTTCCCGCGCACCAGAATTTCCAGCGCGCCTTGCTGTGTCTGAACGCGTAAGGAACCGTCTTTATATTGCTGGACGACTTCGCCTTCGATGGTCTGTCCCTGCGTCGTTGTCTGCAGGGAAGGGGGCAGAGCGATAACACGCGCGGTCACACCTTCGTTTTTCGGCGGAAGAATAGTGGCAATGATTTTGCCTATCACACTGTCTTGCCCTGCACTCATAGGGCTATTTTATCACAGGATGGCTTAGGCTTGAGCAGCTTTTTTCGAGGTTTCTGCAATGCTTTTAATCACGCGGCGGGCAATTTTCTCAACGTCCTCGGCTGCCTCGGTGTTCGGTGAACGGGTCAGCAAAGGCGTCTGATGACGGATGGTTTCTTTGACGCGCGGGTCAAGGCGCACCATACCCGCCAGCGGCGGCGTCAGGCGCAGGAAGTTCTGGCACGCTTTCAGCAGGGTTTTATAGGTCTTTTCCCCTTCAACCGCACTTGTGGCCTGATTGACGACCACGCCGACATTCTTGGATTGCCCGGCGGCGCTGCCCAGTTTGATAAAGGCGTAAGCATCGGTCAGTGACGTCGGCTCGTCGGTGACGACCAGCAAAGTCTGCGCGGCGGATGCAGCCAGCATACGCACATTGCGTTCCACCCCCGCGCCAAGGTCGATAATGACCGCATCATAATTCTTGGCGACTTCGATTAACTGGTCGCGCAAAAGCGCAAGCCGCTGTGAGGGAAGGGCGGACAGCGAAGCCTGACCGGAACGGCCCGCGACGATATCAAATCCGCCATCTTCATATTCCTGGATAACCTTATCAAGGCCAAGCCGTCCGCGGATAACATCGTTCAGGTCGCGCTTGGGCATCAGGCCGAGTTGAACGTCGATATTGGCAAGTCCAAGGTCGCCATCAAACAGCAGGACTTTCTTGCCTTCGCGGGCAAGGGCGTGTGAGAGCGTGATAGAGAACCATGTTTTGCCGACACCGCCTTTTCCGCTGGCCACGGCAATCATGTTCGGGCCGCGGCGGAAGCTGGGCGTCGCCGGTTTACTTGCATTCTCTTCTGTCAGCATCTCAGCCATTATATTCTATCCTGCTTTTTTGACTCGTTCCTGAGTCGCTGATTGCGTGCCGGGTGCGGCGGACTGTGTTTGCGCACCACGGGCGCGCGGCATTAAGAGTGTTGTAAGCCTTTGCGGTGACAGCGCGGTCAAGCCGTCCGCCACTTTCGGCGTGTTGGACATGTCTGCAAATTTCAGGCCACCCTGATGGGCTGCCATCATTATCCCGCCCAGACGCCGGGCTACATCAATACGTGTAGGTAGTATAGACTCTGCGCCGATGGTTGCAAAGACCCTTGCCATTTCCCCGCATTCATCGGGGTCCAGCCCCGCCGGGGCGACCATTACCGGTTCAACGTTTCCGGCATGGATAAGGCGGGCCAGCAATTTGACCGCTTCCGGCTCAAACGGGTTGACCCCGGCTGTGTCGATAATCACCTGGTCTTTATCGGACAGTTCGTCCAGCAACTCTTTTAAGGCTTTGGGGCTGTCTGCCGTATGTAAATCCACCTGAAGCAATTTTGTAAAGGCGCTGAGCTGCTCCACCCCGCCTGCGCGGATGGTATCGGTTGTGATAACCGCGACATCAAGCCCGTTCATCGCACCCTTGGCCGCCATTTTGGCAACGGCCAGCGTTTTACCGGACCCCGGAGGGCCAATCATCATAAACGCACGGTCCGAAGCCTTGGACGGCAGCGGTGAAAATTCAAACAATTCGCCAATGGACCCGGCCAGCGCCGCGCGCGATTCATCCAGCGCAAGGATATTGGCATAGGAAATAACGTCTTCCAGCACTTCTTCCGGCACGGCATGGCGCAACATGACTTCGGTGATGTCCTCGACAACGCTGGACGCGTCGTCGTCATCGTCGAACAGCCAGTCGTCGTACGATTTATTGGCAGCCGCCATCGCGGCTTCGGCGACATCGTCAACCGCAGCCGTGACCTGAACGTTACCGTCTTTCAGCTCACGCGTAGCCACGATAATCGCTTCCTCGCCAAGAGCTTCACGCACGTCCTGCATCGCCTCTCTCATTGTTTTTGCCGTGAACGACTTTAGTCGCATAGATAGTGTCCAAATTACTCGTGGTTGTTAGTGTATCTGTTCCGGTAGCCCAAAGGTAGAGCCTAATACGGAAATACCCACAAGACTAACAAAAAATATTGACATCGCACTACAATAGGATTATATTCCTCGTATGAATTGGGACCGCTGCGCGTTCGTAAAAGGATGCCCGGCGGTTTTTTGTTTTTTTAACAAGGACGCGGTATGGCGCTGGACCTGGAAACATATATCGGCAGGGAAAAGGAAGCGGACGGATACGATATCCGCAAAGTAAAGGCCGCCCTGAACCGCCTGGGCTATTACACACCGGATGAAACGGCAGGTATAACGCAGGAGGCGGAGCCCGCGTTTTTCACCGCGTTAAAGGCGTTCCAGCGCCAAAACGGGATAGAACCGGACGGCAGGATAGGGCCGGGAAGTTTGAGCGAACGCGCCCTGAACGACGCGGTAAAAACCCATAACGTGAACTCACTGTTTGCCGGCTGGTATATCTGGCGCACGGTGGGGGATGAAAAAGTGCGCGGCAACCATGCACAGCGCGAAGCGCGTATTTTCTCATGGGACAACCCGCCCGATGGCGGCCACCCCGGCGAAGATTACAACTGCCGCTGCTGGGCGGAAGCTTACTATCCCGCCTCTGCCGAACACCGCTCCCGCGCGATGGAGTTGCGCCAAAAAGCAGCCGCAAGGCAAAAAATTGCCGAACAGGGTTTCCACGGTTTGAACAATGAAGGATTAAACGACCTTCCCATTGCGCTTGACGCGATCAACCCTACCATCAGCCCGCTGGATTTGATTGGACCGGGTGGCATAGCAACGAAAGGGACTGCTGCTACACTTATGCGGCAATTAACAGCCAGATCGCGAGATGTCAGTTGGATTGAAAAGGCGGCGAGAAAGAAGCTACAGCACGCTTTTAAACATGCTAAGGCATTTGGTATTAAAGGGAATCCAAGTAATAAAACGTTAGAGCAGTTCAGAAAAGAACTAATAAATCATGTCAGATCACCTGATACGCGTGTTATAAAGGGAACATATCATAAGCAGCCAGTGACACATTATTATAACAATAAGACAAAACTAAATGTCATGCGTGACCAAAACGGTAAACTCTCGTCTGGATGGAAGTTAAGACCTAAGCAAAGGTTTCACATAGAAAAAGATGGAAATATAGGCGGATCAAAAAAATGACACAGGAATTATTTGGGTTTGATGTTTTGATACAGGAATTTTTAGAAAAAAAAATTACGACTGAAGCATTTGAGAAACGTTATTTGAAAAAATATCTGGAAGATGAAGATCCAATCAGTGACGATCAGTTTTTTATACTGGATGAACTTTTTGTTTTTGCTAATGGATATACGGAAGACGTGGAATTATTGAACGGTGATTCAAATTTTTATTTCAACGAAGCTCAGCTACGTGAAGCAGCGCAAAAGGCGTTACAGGAGCTACGCGCTTTGAAATAACGCACCGCTGCTGGGCGGAAGCTTACTTTCCTGCCTCTGCCGAACACCGCGCCCGCGCGATGGAGTTGATGGAGCGCAGGCAGGTGCGTGAAACCATCCGCCCCGGCAAACTTTCTATCCCATCGCCGTCTGTTCAGTCTCTATTAAAAGAAATAATGGTTGATACAACCCCGTGGGACGGAGACAATCCCCTCAATCCTCTTGCCGGCGGTGGAGGTGGTGGTAGGGGAAGGTTACGTGCCAGAAAAAGACGCAAAGCTCAGTTTAAAGAAAACGCAGACAGTCTGCGTAATCCAGATTGGATTTGGAATGGACCTAAAAATAATTTACAGCACACTTTTAAGCATGCCGAACATTTTGGAATAAAAGGTCCTATGAATAAACAAAACTTAAAAGAACTTCAAAAAGCTTTGGAAAAACATATAAAATCACCTGATACAAAAATTATCGCAGGGGAGTATCAAAGACAGCCTGCAATACATTACTACAATGATGTTACGAAGTTAAATGTAATACGCAGACCGACCGGGGAATTATGGTCAGGCTGGAGATTAAGTCCTGAAAAGCAGTTTCATATGAAAAAAGACGGAAGAATATAGAAATGCCCAGTATAGATGAATATCATAAACTAATCGAAAGCTATGAAAAAAAAGAAATTTCAACAAGGGCTTTTGAGAAATATTATTTGGATTTATTTAATAATCAGGATTTGGGCTTGGAAAATCATGCTTATGAAATTCTAAATGAATTATTTTACGTGGTGGAAGGTTACACAGAAGATCGGGAATTGTTAAAAGAAGATCTTAGTTACTATAAAAACGAAGCTCAGCTACGTGAAGCAGCGCAAAAGGCGTTACAAGAACTACGCGCTTTGAAATAACGCACCGCTGCTGGGCGGAAGCTTACTATCCTGCCTCTGCCGAACACCGCGCCCGCGCGATGGAATTGCGCCAAAAATTAAAGCCCCGTATGCGGGTTGAGTTTCAGGACATCGACAATATCGCTGATGATTTTTAAATCTTCTTCTACCAGCGTCATATCATCATCGCTCAACGGTTTGAAAACATGCCCCAGTTCAAAATGGTTCTTGCGCGTTTCGGCCATGATGAACAATTCATCATCCTTGAAGCTTGCGGATATGGCGGACGCACGAACGGCCGAACATAATTCCAGAAACCGTTCCATGAATGCAGGGTCGAAAATCACGCGCGATTCAACCTGGTTGGTGGAAATCACATCAAAGGTCTTTTCGAACTTGGCAGGCAGGCCAACCCGTTCAAACTTGCGCGTCTTCCATGACATATTGGTTTTAAGCCACGTGCGCGCCGGGTTGCGGGGCATGGCGATGGTATGGAATTTCAGGAATTTCTTAAGCTCCAGAATAATCATCAGCCCCTTAAAAACCTCGGTGCGCGTTTCCTTGCCGTCCTTGTTTTTATGAATGTTTTCCAGGTGCACTTCCTGCAACTTGAAAGGAACGTGTTTGATTGTGCCAAAAAACCCGTCTTCTGTACGGCCCACATCATAAGGCGGGATCAGGTGATGGTCATAAACATCGCCGATTTTAAAGGAGCCGGCAATCGAGTAATACATGCCCCTTTGTTTGGCCAGCGCATCCATGAATGTTTTTTTGAGCCGCTTGCGGTAGTCGTTGTTGAATATCCGGAAGCTCCAGAAGCACAGGAAAAACGCCCCGATGGCTATATAGACGCATACCATTGCCGCGCCGCCGTTTTTAATAACGAAGAAATAGGCCATAGCGCTCATCGCGCTGCATATAATGAACCACAGGCCACACAAAAACAGGACGTGGCGTTTGCGGTACGCCTCCATTTTGTCAATCTCGTCCAGTTCCTTCATTTATATCTGGCCCAGTGTCTTGATCCCCATAAAACCGTCATCCCCGCGCAGGCGGGGATCCATTGTGCGGGTATGTTCGATTGTATGGATCCCGGACAGTAAGTCTCACTAATTTCATTCGAAATAAGCTCAACGTAACTTCCGGGATGACGCGTGAGGGGAAGGCATTGCATCAGATCTGGCCCAGTGTCTTGATCTTGGCTTTCGGGTGGATTTCGTTTTGTGACATCACCACCGTTTGTGGACGGAAGCGCTCAATCACGCTGCGTACATATGGGCGGATAGCGGGGGAGGTAAGAAGCGCCGGGCTTTCCCCTTGCTGTGCATGGGCCTCATAGCTTTCCCGCACGGCCGTAATAAATTCCTGCAAACGGGACGGTGCCATGGCCAGTTGCCGTTCTTCACCGTCACCGATCAATGCATCCTGAAAGCTCTGCTCCCAGTCCGGCGACAGGGTAATGAGCGGGACAAAACCGTGCGCTGAAACATTCTGGTCGCAAATCTGGCGCGCAAGGCGCGTGCGTACATGTTCGGTGATATAAGCGAGGTTCTTGGTGTAATTCGATGCTTCGGCAATACCCTCCAGAATGGTCGGCAGGTCGCGCACCGATACCCGCTCGGCCACAAGGTTCTGCAGGATACGTTGCAGCCCGCCTACAGATACCTGTGCCGGAATAACGTCGGCCACCAGCTTCTGGTATTCCTTCGGCAATTCGTCGAGCAGTTTCTGCGTCTCCGCGTAGGACAGCAGGTCCTGCATATTGTCTTTCACAATCTCGGTAATATGCGTGGTAATAACGGTCGGCGCATCCACAACCGTATAGCCTTTGAAGGTAGCTTCTTCACGGTATTGTTCGTCAATCCACATGGCGGGCAAGCCGAAGGTCGGCTCCACCGTGCTTTCACCCGGCAATGTAATCGCCGCACCTGTCGGGTCCATGCACATCAGCATGCCCGGGCGTACATCGCCGCGTCCGGCTTCGATTTCCTTGATCCTTACAATGTATGTATTGGCCGGAAGTTGCAGGTTGTCCTGAATACGCACGGCAGGCAGCACATAGCCCATATCTTCGGCCAGCTGGCGGCGTAATCCCTTCACTTGGTCTGTCAGTTTGTTATTGCCGTCACCCTGCACCAGTGGCAACAGGCCATACCCAAGCTCCAGCCGGATGATATCCATGGCCAGCGCTTTTGAAATTGGTTCTTCCGCAGGTTGTACACCACCGGCAGGACCGGCTAGCGCCTTTTGTTCCTGCCGTATGGCTTCCTCGGCTTCTTCCTTCGAACGCCACGCAAGGTAGGACAAACCGCCCATGATAGCGCCAAGGAATGCAAACGGCGTAAACGGGATAACAGGGACAAGCCCGACACAAAAAATCAGCGCCGCGCTCATCGCCATGGCTTTCGGATGCTTGCCGAATTGTGAAAACAGCGCCTGATCGGCCGATCCCTCGACCCCCGCTTTGGAAACCAGCAAACCTGCGCCGACAGATACGATCAATGCCGGGACTTGCGATACCAAACCATCACCAATGGTCAGGATGGTATAGGTCGTGGCGGCATCACCAATCGACAGCCCTTGTTGCGCCGTACCGATGATAATTCCGCCGATAATGTTGATGAAAACGATCAAAAGGCCGGCAACGGCGTCACCACGCACGAATTTCGCCGCACCATCCATGGCCCCGAAGAAATTACTTTCCTGTTCCAGGTCTTTACGTTTTTGCTTGGCTTCTTCTTCTGTAATCAGGCCGGAGGAAAGGTCGCTGTCGATCGCCATTTGCTTGCCCGGCATAGCGTCAAGGGTGAAACGCGCCGCGACTTCCGCAATACGTCCCGAACCCTTGGTAATCACGACGAAGTTCACGATGACAAGGATGGCAAACACGATGCCCCCGACAACCGCGTTCCCTTGCGTGATGACCGCGCCGAACGCTTCGATAATCGCTCCGGCAGCATCCTGTCCCGTATGCCCTTCACCGAGAATCAGGCGGGTAGACGCAACGTTAAGACCAAGCCGTAAGGCCGTGGCGATCAGCAACACTGTCGGAAAGGTTGAAAAGTCCAGTGGCCGCTGGATAGACAACACCAGCATCAGGATAAACACCGAAAACAGGATCGAAACCGACAGCCCCAGATCCAGCATGAAAGTCGGCATCGGCACCAGCATGAAAATCAGAATCGTGATGATGCCCAGTGCGAGCACGATATCGCCGCGAAACAGGCCGCTGAACGCGCTCTTTGCCTGACTGCTGACATTCGTCGATGGAAGGTTGCTGGATGTATCTGACATATATGAACCGGTTTGGGTGTGAACCAGTGTCCATTTTACTGTGTCTGGGGATAAAAAGTAAATAAAACAGGGGGAAAAACCCCATCCTTATAAAGAACTTTTTGTAAAAACTTGCAATGTCGGCGAAAATAGGTATTATTATGCAAATTAAAACGAAGGATGAAGGAAGTCGGCTATGTTCTTGAAAAAACAATCACTTATGATTTTGTCTTTAGCGTTACTGTCCGCTTGCGGGCATTATTCGGAAGATCTGGCCGCAATGGATGCCGTTGCCCCGCAGGACATTGCCCCGGCCGCCGGAAATGATTTTAATTCATACCTTGCGCACGAATATATGGCGCTCGCGAAGCAGGAAAACGCGGTTTACGACTATAAGGCAGCGATGATGTTCACAGAAAAGGCCAGGGCCGCCCAGAAAGGGCAGGAAGTAACGCCTTATACCCTGCGTGACTTTGATATTGATGAAGAGAACAGGGAAATCGTGAAACAAAAGCGTTTGCAGCTGATCGGCGCATTGCAGAGCAAGAACGCACCGGAAAACTACTACGAGCTTGCGAAGGCACAAACACAATTTGATAGCTGGCTGGAACAACTGGAAGAAGGGCATCAGGGCGCACAAATCAAAACCTGCATGGATAGTTTTGATGAAGCGATGCGGAAAATCGAGAACCCGTCCGAAGATGAAATCAATTATACGCTCGACTTTACCGTTGGCAGTACTGATATCGGCGCGCAAGGCCAGCAGAAAATCGAAGGAGCTGTCCAGTTCTATCAGGAAAACCCGGCATATCAATTCACCGTCATCGGCTACATCAATAATGAAACGGCGGAAGCCGGGCAATCCAACATCGCGGTTCAACGCGCATTGAACGTGCGTGATTTGTTAATTCGTGCCGGTGTGCCGTCTTACAGTATTCAGGCCTATACGGGGCGTCAGCAGGCGGGCATTTTCCCGGCTGACAACGCACAACGCGTGAATATCATTATGAGGGCCCCTGAAAATACAGCCATGTAACCTGCATCTGTAATTTTTTGGGTGTAAGTATGCTTTTTTACGCCTGATAAACGCCTGACTTGGTACAATTCCCTTGAATTACTAACGAAGGGGGCCGCTATGGGCGTTTTTATTCTCGTTTTTGTTATCTTGTCTCTCGTCCTGATTTTTATGGGCGTGAAGTCCGTACCGCAGGGGTATGAATACACCGTGGAACGCTTTGGCCGTTACACGCAGACCATGACACCCGGCCTACACTTCATCGTGCCGTTCATGGATAAAATCGGTGCTAAAATCAACATGATGGAATCCGTTCTGGATGTCAGCTCGCAGGAAGTAATTACGAAAGACAACGCACTGGTACAATCAGACGGCGTTGTGTTCTACCAGGTGTTGGATGCGGCGAAGGCGGCTTACGAAGTCCGCAATCTTGAACGAGCGATCCTGAACCTGACCATGACCAACCTGCGGACGGTGATGGGATCGATGGATCTTGACGAACTGCTCTCCGAACGGGATTCGATCAACACACGGCTGCTGCATGTGGTCGACGATGCAACCGCTCCTTGGGGCGTGAAGGTCACCAGGATTGAGATTAAAGACATTACGCCGCCGCGCGACCTGGTCGATGCCATGGCCCGTCAGATGAAGGCGGAACGGGAAAAACGCGCACAGATCCTGGAAGCGCAAGGGGACAGGGAAGCCGCCATCCTGCGTGCCGAAGGGGAAAAACAGTCTGCTATTCTGGAGGCTGAAGGGCGCAGGGAAGCCGCTTTCCGTGATGCTGAAGCCCGTGAACGGGAAGCACAGGCCGAAGCACAGGCAACTCAGGACGTGTCCAACGCTATTTCTTCCGGTGATGTACAGGCGATCAATTATTTCGTCGCGCAAAAATACGTTCAGGCTCTTGGCAAATTCGCGAACTCCCCGAACCAGAAAATTCTGTTCATGCCGATGGAGGCAAGCAGCGTGATCGGGTCAATCGGCGGTATCGCTGAACTGGCCAAAGAAGCAATGAGCAAGAATAACCATTAAGGAACAAGCGTATGGAAAATTTGGAAAATATGGTTTTCTGGCACTGGTGGGTTTTGGCCCTTGTGTTTGTAATTCTGGAAGTGTTCATTCCCGGCGCTGTCCTGATATGGTTTGGCGCGGCCGCGGGTGTTGTTGGCCTGTTACTGTTCGCGATGCCCGATCTTGGCTGGGAAATCCAGTTTGGTTTGTGGGGAGTCTTATCAATCGCATCGGTTCTTGTTTCCCGCCGCTATCTGAAAAAACACCCGATCAAAACCGACCAACCAAATCTGAACCGCCGGGGCGCGCAATATGTTGACCGCACATTCACGCTGGAAGAAGCAGTGGTCAACGGGTACGGCAAAATCACCGTCGATGATTCAACATGGAAAATCAAAGCGCCGGAAGATTTCAAGAAAGGCACAAAAGTCCGTATCACCGAAGTAGACGGCACGATGCTGATCGCCGAAAAAGCGGAGTAGGGACGTTCCCTCACCGCTTGCCGCAGGGATGTCGATCCCTTCATCTTTATATTGGTTGAGTTTGTTTCGTAGGGTACGGATAGAAATGCCGAGGATTTTTGCGGCGTGCGTCCGGTTGCCCAGCGTATGGTCCAGTGTATTCAGGATCATTTCCCGTTCCACATCGGCGATGGTACGTCCGATCATCGCTTCCACCGCGCCGGGGTTTTTGATGGCTGCTTCGCCGCCCGCACCGCCAACACCGGCCGGGTCAGGGGCTTTTGCTTCGCTTTGGGCTGCGCCTTTGTTGGTAAAGTCGCTGTCCTGTAACTGTACGGCATCCGGCTCCAGCTGATCTTCCATGGACATCAGGATCGCACGGTGCATGGTGTTTTCCAGTTCGCGGATATTCCCGCGCCAGCCATATGATTTCAGCTTTTCTTCGGTTTCCGTTGCAATGGATTTTTTGTCCACGCCGTTGGCTTCCGCATATTTATCGGTAAAGAACTGGGCGAGGGGAACAATGTCCGCTGGACGCTCCCGCAAGGACGGCAGGCGCAGATTGACAACATTCAAACGGAAATAAAGGTCTTCGCGGAACTCGCCTTTTTCAACGGATTGCTCAAGGTTACGGTTGGATGTGGCAAGGATACGCACGTCAACTTTCACCGCATCGTTACTGCCCACGCGGGTGATTTCCTTTTCCTGAATGGCGCGTAAGAGCTTGGCTTGCAGGGACGGGTGCATCTCCGATACCTCGTCCAGCAACAACGTACCCGCATGCGCCTCTTCAAACTTACCGATCCTTCGGGCGTTCGCGCCTGTAAACGCGCCTTTTTCATGCCCGAACAATTCGGATTCCAGCAGGTTTTCCGGAATGGCGGCACAGTTGACGGCAATAAACGGGCCGTCTTTACGCTTTGATTTCTTGTGGATGTAACGCGACATCACTTCCTTACCCGTTCCGGATTCACCGGTAATCAGGACGGTCGCTTCCGATGGTGCAATCTTGTCCGCCATCTGCATAACCGATTTCATGGACGGATCGTTCGCGATCATGGAAGTCTGTTCTTCACTCGCCGCTTCAAGGATAGCGGCAATCAGCTCCGCATCCGGGGGCAGAGGGATATATTCCTTCGCCCCGTCCTGAATAGCTTTGACGGCAGCGCGCGCATCGTTATTCACCCCGCAGGCAACGACTTCGACATGGATACGTTCGGCCTCCAGCGCCTGCACGAACGGCCCGATCTTTTGCTTCACATCGCACATGACAAGGTCCGCGCCTTTGCCGTTGCGCAATGCACCCAACGCCTCATCAGTATCTTCACAGTGAATGACTTTGGCTCCGCGCTGCAGGGCAATCTTCCCGGCGGTGGAGATATAACCATCTAAATGCCCAACGATCATAAGACGCATGGCGAGTGTTCCTTTATGACATAATGATTCTTAATCAAAATAACGGATGCGCTCAAGCGGGGGAAGCTCCGAATTCAGGATCATCTCCAGCCGGCGCGGGTTTTCCTGATTCGCAATCGAAATCATCGCCTGCATGACCAGCGAACGGATCAGCGATTCATGGTTGGAATTGCGTTCCAGCTTGGCCGCCAGAGGGGCCAGCACAACCGTTCCCAAAATAGCCCCGTAAAAGGTAGTCAGCAGGGCAATAGCCATAGACGGGCCGATGCTTTCCGGGTCCTGCAACTGCGCCAGCATCTGCACGAGGCCGACCAGCGTCCCGATCAGTCCCATGGCGGGTGCGACTTCGGACGCCCGGCGCAAAATACTGGCCGAACGGCGGTGACGTTCCATCAGCGCATCAAGGTCTTGTGATAATACCCGCGCCACATCTTCGGCGTTATAGCCGTCTGTAACAATCTGCACGGCCTTCGAAAGGTGCGGGTCTTTGCGTAACTCTCGGTCAAGGCTGGATAGCGCAAGCAATCCGTTCTTACGCGCAACCATGGCCAGGTCCATCAACTGGCGCGCAACGGTGGCCGGTTTATAATGGCGTATAAACAGGGAGTTGCCCAATATTCCGCCCATGCGTCGCAGTTCTTCCCAGCTATAGGAAATGCAGGTCACGGCAATCGTGCCCAGCACAACGATCAGAACGGACGGGATGTTAAAGAAATTGGCGTCATTGCCCATCATGATGGCCGTAGTCACCAGCCCAACGGCGACAAGCAGACCCAGTATGGTTACCCAGTCAAGGCCTGTATCCGGGCTGGATATGCGCAGGTTAACGTCGGCTGAAATTTGGGCTTCGGAAGTGTCGGTCATTCTGTATGGTTAGCTTTTATCGGATTTCACAATCTCGGTCATGGTTACGCCCAGCTTGTCTTCCACGACAACAACCTCGCCACGTGCAACAAGACGGTTGTTCACGTAGATATCAATGGCTTCACCGACCTTACGGTCCAGTTCAACAACAGCGCCCCGTCCCAGTTTCAATAGCTGGCTGACCTGCATGGACGAACGTCCCAGAACAGCGGATATCTGGACGGGAATATCATAAATGGCGGTCACATCATTGGCCATAGGTTCGCCAACCGCCCATTCCTTTTCTTCTTCCCGTGCCAGCGGGTTTTCCTGAATCTCGTCGTACTTTACTTCGCCTTCACCTTCGCCGCCTGCTTCTGTTGCGGCATCCGCTGTAGCGTCCTCTTCCGGGTTTTCAGTATCATCACTCATTTATTCTTCTCCGCTCTGCTCAGAATTGTCAGAATCCTGATCGCTTTCGCTATTCTCTTCCTTTATATCATCTTTTTGTGGATCAGGGCTATGGCTACTCTCCTTTGGCAGGAGCCTGTCCACTTCTAATATCATGGTTTCTATCAGTTTTTGCGCATCACGGACAGCCCCGCCGTCACTCCATGCGATCGTACAACTGCCTTCCTGAAGGGTTTCATCGCCTTGAACAACGTATTTTTCACTGTGTTCAAACTCGCTAACGCCTGTTTGAAGCGCCTGTTCCACTTCATCACGGATATCGACCGGAACCTTGATGATAACTTTTGTCTGGCCTTTTTGGCTCTGGATAACACGTTCCATCATCGTTTCCATTTCCTGAAGGCCAAGGCGGGCGTTCAGGGCAGGGAACAACGCTTTCAGCGCGGCATGCATAAGGCGTAAGGATTCTTCCTCATACTGCTGTTCGCGGTAAGATTCGGATGTCACCAATGTATGAAAGCTTTGACGCACTTGCCCTAAAAGCGCGGCAACCTGCTGCTCCCGGCTGCCTTTTTCCTGCGCGATACCGTCTGTTTTTCCCTGCTCGTACCCTTCCTGTCTGGCGGCTTCAAGCTCTTCTTCGGAAAACGTCGGTATTAAATCTTCTTCGGCAGGTGCGTCCGGTTCGTCAAAGTTATGGAGATCAAATAAAAACTTTTTGTTTCCCTGCAAATTCGTAACCCGTTGTTATAACCAATCCTAATAAATAAGTTCGTCTTCTTCCGCACCGGAAGCAATCGTAATTTCCCCGCGCTCCTCAAGGTCTTTGGCGACACTGACGACGTATTGCTGGGCTTCTTCAACTTCACGCAGACGAACCGGCCCCATGGCGGCCATATCTTCTTTCATGATTTTCGCAGCACGTTCGGACATGTTGGAGAAGAACAGGTCTGTCAGTGTTTCTGTCGCACCTTTCAGCGCCAGTGGTAACTTGTCTTTGTCTACGGCGCGTATCAATGTCTGGATACCGGCCGGATCCAGATTTTGAAGGTCTTCGAACGTAAACATCAGCGAGCGGATTTTTTCTGCGGACTCCGGAACGGTTTTTTCCAGTTGGTCCATAAACTTCGTTTCGACGGAACGTTCCAGCGAGTTGAAGATATCGGCGATCAGTTCGTGTGAATCACGGCGCTGTGTCCGCGCAAGGTTGGACATGAATTCAGTACGAAGCGTACGCTCAACATCCTCCAGCACTTCTTTCTGTACGGCTTCCATGCGCAACATGCGGTGAATAACCTCCAGCGCAAAACTTTCCGGCAGCAAGGCAAGCACACGCGCAGCGTGGTCGGTGGCAACCTTGGACAAAACAACGGAAACAGTTTGCGGATATTCTTTTTGCAGGAAGTTGGCCAGAATTTCTTCATTCACGTTGCCAAGCTTTTCCCACATCGTGCGACCGGCAGGACCGCGGATTTCTTCCATGATCTGGTCGATTTTTTCTTGGCTCATCCCGGCTTTGACAAGAAGGCGTTCGGTACTGTCCTGCGTGCCGACAAGGCTGTTTGCGCCGCTCATCTGTTCGGCAAAGTCCACAAACAGCCGTTCAACAACATTAGCCCCGATCTTTCCGAGACTGGCCATGGTTTGCGATATTTCCATGATCTCGTCATCGTCCATGTGCTCAAAAATCTTGGCGGTGTAATCTTCACCCAGCGCGAGCATAAAGATTGCTGCCTTCTCAGGCCCGGTAAGTGTTCTGTAATCCTCGCGTACGCGCATCGGCCTATGACTCCTGTGTCATCCAGCTCCGTAAAACGGAAACTGTTTCTGTCGGGTAAGCATCGACAATGTCTTCCACTTTCTTGACGGAAGATGCCTTAACCTTACCTTCAACGGATTGCATGTTAATCATGCTTTCGTCTTCGTCATCCGAAACCTGTGCCGGCTGGAATTCCTGTGACGGACCTTCCAGTGCCGGGTTCATCGGGCGTGCAGCCAGAAGATCCGGATCGATTTCGCCGTCATCCAGATTGACGTCTTCTGTTGCGAGCAGGCGACCGATCATTGGCTGAAGAACCAGCAGAACAACAAGGATCAGCGCAATCACGACAAAAACAATCTGTGCGGTATCCAGCAGGTCGCTTTTTTCAAATCCGAGGATCGTGTCGTCTTCCGGCGCCGCAATATCATCAAGGCTGACAAACTGTTTGTTCCGTACTTCCAGCGTATCGCCACGCACGGCATCATAACCGATAGCGGAACGCACCAATTCGGTAATCGCATCCAGGTCTTCTTCCGGCAGGGCTTGATATTCTTTAAGCCCTTCTTCGCTTGTGATGTAGTTTCCATCTACCAACACGGCAACAGATAGTTTTTTCACTTCACCGACTTCACGGACAACAGAACGTGTCGTGCGGCTGATCTCGTAATTGGTGACTTCTTCGATGCGGTTGCTTTCAACAGCCGGCTTAGGGTCAAGGAACAGGTCGTTCCCGACGGCAGGCAAGTTGTTTTCGACGGAGACATTATTGGCTGCGCTGTCACGCTCCGTATTGTTTTCTTCGATAGTTTGCGTGGAGCGCGCAACCTGTGTTTGCGGGTCATACAGCTCTTCATTCGTGCTGATGCGGTCAAAGTTCAGGTCTGCCGTAACAATCGCTTCTACTTTCCCAAAACCAACCACTTTGGACACAAGGGATTCAATCTTGTTTTCCATGTCGCGTTCGAACTTGCGTCTGCGGTCTTCGGTACGCGATGCCATCAGGCTTTCATCGTCGTCCCCACCGCGCGCCAGCAGGTTGCTGTTCTGATCAATGATCGTCACATTCTTTGCCTGTAACTGCGGAACGGCAGAGGCAACCAAAGACTGGATTGCGACAATCTGGCTTTGTTCCATGACAGAACCGGGGTTCACTTTCAACTTCACACTGGCGCTCGCCGGCTGGCTTTCGCGGCTGAACAATTTACGTTCAGGAAGAACCAGCATGACGTCTGCAGCCTGTACGGGATCGAGCGAACTGATCGTGCGCTCCAACTCGCCTTCCAGTGCGCGTACTTTATTGATATTGATGATTTCGTTGGTTGTACCGAACCCGCTTTGCTGGTCAAATAGCTCATACCCCATGGAACCGCCATTCGGCAGGCCAGCTTCGGCCAGCAGCATGCGCGCGCGCCCGATTTCACCGTCCGGAACCAGAATGCGCGAACCGTCGGGCGATACGTCATAACGGATTTCCGCTTCTTCCAGTCGGGCGGCAATAGCGCCGGAATCTGTCGAGGACAGGTCGGCATACAGCAGTTCCAGACGCGGCGTAGAAACCTGCATGGACACGAAAATGAAAAAAATCAAAAGCCCGAGCAGCACGGCGCCCATAATACCTAGGCGGGCAGGGCCCAGTTGTTTTAGAGTTTCAAGAAAACTGTTCACGTCCTTAACCTATCCTTGTTAGCCTGCTTTGGATCTACTTTTACACGCGTTTCTAGAGCCCCAAAGAGGGTAGGGGTAGAGTTATTTATGCAGATATTGTGCCGAATCGACGAGATCAACACAAAACATAATACTAATTATAAAGGTTTTTTTAAGCTTTTTCCACGCTATAGCGCTCTGAAATGGCTGCTAAATGCAATTATACGCGCTGGGTTGGCGAATTTTCGGCGATATGAAAATTCTGTTCGCGCATATCTTTGGCTCTGTAACGCTTTAAATGCGTGGTGCGCAGCCCATCCGGGCCGTGATTTTTAATCAGCCGAAACCATGATGACAATTCTTCGGCGCTTAAATCATAAACACGGCAGGCTTCTTCCTCTGACAGATTTCCGGCCTGGATTGCGCTTACAACGGCCAGTTTTCTGGATTTTACCCAGCGTTTTGTGCCAGGTGAGGGGAGGTCTAATCCTTTGTTTTTATTGTGCATTTTTACAGCCTTAATATATTTACATAACAATATACTATTGTTGACTATTATGTTTAATATTTTATAAAAGACTCACTATAAGAACTGTGAAATGTGAAGGCGTTTTACCCGTAAAATTCCGCTCCAAAGTCGGTGTACGAATTAAGTATTTGTTAACATTTTCAGTCTGTTATAGCGAAAAAATATTGCAAAAAAAAATGCAGTTTTCTTGACTTCTTGCGTTTTTTTGTGTAATATAATAGTAGGGTATTGTATCTAAATTATTAGATGCAAAGTTAGGGAGTAATTTGATGATCGAAGCAGTGAATTCGACACTAGCGACATCAGCGGTAACCAAGGCGGTTTCCGATCAGCAGAGTTCTGCGAACTCTTTTGCTGCAAATCCTGAGCGTGTTCAACAAGTCGCTCGGGCCCCTTACGTCAGTCCGTATATCTCAGTTGATACAAACTTTGACCGCGCTGTTTTGCAGATTCGCGATTCAGATACTGGTGATGTTTTAAACCAGTACCCGACGGAAAGTCAGCTGCAGGCATATAAAAGGGCGCAGGCCGCCGAAACACAACCGCAATTGCGTTCTCAGGAAGAGGTGGAAGCAAGCCTGGATACGGAAGCTACTCAACCTGCTCCCCAGCAGGAACAGAGCACTGCTTCTCAAGCACAGAGCTCCCCGATTACTGAGGCAGTGAGCGTCGATACTCAAGCATAAAAAATATAATTTAAGCCATTGTTGATGTGCCGCCGGAAGGCGGATTTTTTTCGTCTGAAGAGTCTTGCTGTTCTTTGGTCGGATCAGTATTGCCCTGTGCAGGCTTGGTCATCAGCCCGGCCGCAATTTCCCGGTTGATATTGATCAGGACATCCAGTTTTTGTTTCTCCGGTTTTGCCAGGATATCGCCTTCACGTTTAAAAATAAAATTGGCGAGGTTCACAATGTTGGATCGTAAGTCGTTCGGCCGGTCACCTTCCGGGTTTTCCATGGCCGTGTCATAAAACATCAGCCATATCTTCCGGTTATACTTCAAAGTTTCTTCCAGAACATCGGAATTCATGTTGGCCCAATCGTCCTGCAAGTCCTGCATAAATTTTGCAGACTTCAGCAGCACCCGCGCTTCCAGTTCACGCTGGTCTGTCTCGTGCTTTTGCGCGTGACTGCCATACGCGCCGGCAGCATCCGCATAAGGATTGTTAGCCTTTGGCGGCAGGTTTGGCGGCATCATTGACGAGTTCCTCTTCAAGTTTTATAAGTTCGCGGGCTTCCTTCAATGCTTTGTAATAATGCCCGTCCATAATCTTCTGATTGATAATTAAAAACATAAACGATGACGACGGCGCGGCATGTTGTATCTCGCGCGCCAGCTCAAAATATTTTTCGTGGTAGATACCGGGGTCTTTCGCCAGGTACATACATTGCACCAGGAAATAGATTTGTTTACACGGGGTGTCGACTTCCTCTTCCTTCATCACGTCTTTTTCACGCATGATAGGGGCGTCGCCGGCGATGTGTAATCGCGTACGCGTTTTATCGTTGGTGATAACGGCTTCACCAATCAGAATCTTTTCACCTGGTTTGAGATCTATTACGAGGGCCATCTGGATTTCTTCCTTTCTAAATATCTTATGGCACGGCTATCGGATTTCTTCCGTAATATTACCATGATACTACAATATTTTTGAAAAAAGGTTAAAGAAAATAACAGCCAAAGAAAAACCCCGGGACTTCTTCCCGGGGTTTTGTTGTAAAACTTAAATTTCCTTCTGCCGCCCCTCGCGGCCTGTTCCGTGTTATTAGAACAGACGCAGGACGGATTGCTGTGACTGCGCAGCCAGAGACAGGGATGTAACACCCAACTGTTGTCTGGTTTGCAGGGCCAGCAGGTTCGCACCTTCTTCGTTCTGGTCGGCAACCGTAAGGTCGTCAGCACCAGCACGCAGAGTGTTGATGGTCTGCTCTGTGAAGTCACGACGTGTTTGGATCAATGACAGGTCGTTGGCAATAGAAGCACCAAACGTCCGTACATCTTCCAAGG
>JAUHXT010000089.1 GCA_030426925.1 Alphaproteobacteria bacterium
AAATACAACAAAAAAACCGGAAAGACAGACTGCTGTAGCCTTGAAAGACCGCACACAGGAACGCAAGGTTCCGGAGATTATCGGTGCCGGGCGGGGAAAAATTGCCGAGCAGATCCTGCAGCTTGCTTATGAAAACGGAATTCATGTCCGGGAAGACAGCGACCTGGCAGAAATGCTGGCAACTATCGAAATCGACAGCCCCATCCCGTCCGAAGCTTTTGCAGCAGTCGCCGAAATTTTATCCTATGTTTATCGTGCCAACGGACAGCCGAATCCTTTTGACGCCGTCCTGCGAGATGCTATGGATGAAGGAAAGAAAGATGATGAATAATGAGTGACGCAGTCCAAGACATAAAAACCCGCATGCAGGAGCTTACCTCCTTTGTCATACAAGCCAACAATACGATCAATGCCGGACAAATGGTGGATCTGCAGGGACTGGATGATGAAGTGGCATCGTTATGTGACCGGACACTTGCTCTCCCCCCCGAACAGGCGGCACAAATCCAGCCGCTGATGGCGGAGATGATTTCCAACCTTGAAGAACTTGGCCGCACGCTGGAAATGTACCAGGAAAAACTTCGCGACCAAAACGATGGACAATAAGTATGGATGCGGCAGATTACATACGGTTTTTTGCCGCACTTTTGTTTGTGCTGGGATTAATGGGCGGGCTGGCCTATGTATTAAAACGCCTTGGCCTTCAGGGGAAAGTTTTATCCACGGGAGACAAGCGACTAAAAATCCTAGAAATCCTGCCGCTTGATGCCCGCAGACGACTAGTTTTGATACAGCGCGACGAAGCCCAGCATCTTGTTATTTTAGGCACTTCGGGCGAAACTGTTGTCGAAACGAATATTCAGGTCAAAAAAGATGAACAATAGAATGTCATTGCGAGCGCCAGTGAAGCAATCCATGAGACAGTGGATTGCCGCGTCGGGCTTCGCCCTTCTCGCAATGACGCTTTTGTGTGTACCCGCTTTCGCGCAGCAGTTTTCAATCGACCTTGGAGATGGGGCGGAAAACGGAACAGTCACGGGCCGCGTTGTCCAGTTGCTGGCGTTGCTGACCGTCCTGTCGCTTGCGCCGTCGATCCTGATCATGATGACGTCGTTTACGCGGATTATCGTGGTGCTGTCGTTCCTGCGTACGGCCATCGGTATCCAGCAAACGCCGCCAAACACAGTGATGATCTCTCTTGCGTTGTTCCTGACGTTTTTCATTATGGCCCCGACGTTTGAATCTGCTTACCGGGCCGGTATCGAACCGCTGATCAATGAAGAAATTGACGAGATGGAAGCGTTCGATCGCAGTGTCGAACCTTTCAAGGCGTTTATGCTCGACCATGTGCGGGAGCAGGACTTAAACCTGTTCATGCAGATGAGCGAAACGGAAGAACCAGAAGATCCGATGATGACACCTATTCAGGTTCTCATCCCCTCTTTCATGATTTCGGAATTGCGGCGGGCATTTGAGATCGGCTTTATGCTGTTCCTGCCGTTTTTGATCATAGACATGGTGACGGCGTCTATCCTGATGTCCATGGGTATGATGATGTTACCGCCGGTTATGATATCCCTGCCATTTAAAATCGTTTTCTTTGTCCTAGTGGACGGATGGTATCTGGTTTGCGGATCGTTAATCCAGAGCTTTGGGCCAACAGGCCTGCCACCAGGCGGTTAGAACTTTGATCGTTTCGCCTGACTATCGTCACTCGTCGCTTATGTAGGATATCTACACGGCGTTCCTCGTTCCTAATTCAGTCAAAACGCTCTTTGTTCTGTTCTATTATTAGTTCGATTCCGATACGGACGATTTATAGCTGTCCAGAAATTCCCCGAATAAATCGACTTCACCGATCATATCAGTCAGGACTTCCCTGTTCGATGCAAAGCGTGCCTGACGTTCACGCGTTACGACATCGAACAGCCGCGCCTTTTGCGTTTGTTCCATTACGCTGCCGTAGCGTTCACGCAAATTGGACAGCGCCACGCGGTTGCTGGACAGGTTCAGGGCAATGGCACGGCTTAAAATCAATTCAGCCTGATATTCGTTGATCGGACGATTGAGTGAGATATCTTCGGAATAGATCAAGTCCTGCATATATTCCGCCGCGTCTTCCCAGCGGGCATCTTTCCAGGCCAGATCGGCACGCAGGCGCATCACGTTTTTGTCATCACCCAGAGTATTCAGCAATGTCAGTGCCGCTCCGGTTTTGCCCTGATCCGACAATGCGCGGGCGCGCAGGAGGGATATTTCCTTCATATATTTTGATTTAAAGCCATCACCGCTTGTATCCGCGAGCTTGTTCAGTTCCTCTTCCGCAACTTCCAGCGTGCGAATTGTGCCGTTGGGCTTATCGTCCAGAAGCTGAATACCTGCAAGACGTATGGCAGTTTTCACTTTTTCTTCGCCGTCCAGGCGGCGTGTCACCTGCATTTCCAAAATCTTGCTGGCACGCCCCAGCAGGTCAGCACTGGCCAGACGTTCGGCCAGTTTGATCGCCATCATGTCCCCTTCGCGTCCGGGCGGGGTCAGTTCCTTGAATTCATCGTACAGCGCAATGGCGTCCAGCGGGGAAATGTTATTGATGGCATCATTGGCAAAAATATCGCGGAAGAGCTGTGTCAGCTTGGCCGTGATTTCAGCGCTGATTTTCGTGCCGGGCGTGAAAGTCGCGGCGTTCCGCATGAGGTTTAACCCTTTCAGGTAATCGCCCTGCTCCACATAGGCCTGCGCCAGTCGGTAATTGATCATTGTTTCCAACTGGTCGCCGCGCCATGCGTAACGCAGGCTTTCCAGACGATCAATCACTTCTTCGATGCTTAGTTGCTTTTCTTCCTGTTCCAGACGGCTCAACGCCAGACTGGCTTTGACACGATACAGATCGTCCTTATCACGTTCGAGTGATTTCCAGCGTTCGATTGCGCCGTCAATATTTCCCTTCTGCCGTTCCATTTCACCGACAAGGTAGCGCCACGCCGCATTATCGGCATCTTCGCGTTCAGAAACCAGGTCACCCATATCGTTTAACAAGCGTTCTGCGATTTCGGGTTCACCGCCACGCAATAAAACTTCAGCAGAGGTCAGTGTCATAGGAATACGCATTTGTTCAGGATATTCGGCCAGAACATCAAAGCGTTTGGGGATGACTTCATAAGCCTGTTGCCAGTCTTCCACATTCGCCAGCGTGTATGCTTTCCAGTAATTGATTTCGTCATACGGCTCCAGTTCCTTACGCGAAAAATCAATCAGCGCATCATCATGCCATCCGGCCATGGAGCTGGCAGCGCCGCGCAGGGCCAGAAATTCCGGCCCCTTCGCAATATCCGGACGCATATCTTCGGATATTTTCAGAAAGCCCAAAGCTTCCTGCGCGCGGCGATTGGCCATATTCAGCTTTGCCAGTGTCAGCAGGTCAGTGATCTGGTCATTTTCGCTTTTGTTGCGTAAGCCCGACATTAACAAGGTCTGGTTTTCTTCCAGTGCCTGCAGGCCGCCCATCTGCCATGCCGCGAAATTGTAGATACGCTTCATCGGTTCCAGCTGCGGCTGTTCCGGCGCGTAAGGGTCAAGATCCATTTTGGTCTGCTTATTGATCTCCATCGCCTTGTAATCTTTGGGACGGGTCAGGGCAAGACCGCCGGGCCGCGAGATCAGGACTTTATCCGACAGGCGGCTGATTTCCAGGTCATCAATTTTCGGGATCATGGCAAGTCCGACATAAGAATCCAGCTTGCTGAGTTCCACAAAGTCACGCCAGTCGCCTGCGAAGACATTGGCGTAATCCGTCGTTATAATCTGAATTGTATCGCCGATTGACGGGTCGTTCAGTTCCAGTGATTTACGGGTTTTGTCAGACGGCCAGATAAGGCTTGCGCCACGCACGGGGTCCGCATCATCAAATTCGCGTTCCAGTAAAACCGGCTCGCGGTTATCCGGCTTGTACGGCGTAATGACGATGTCCCAAGTCAGGCCGCCACCTTTTGCATATACATACATGTTGTCCGGAATTCGTAAGCGGTAAGCCACGCCGCCGATCAATTCGTATTTCTGAAACTCTTCGAATTTATCTTCGTTCGGGCCGCTAAGCTGTGGGGGAACGGTGACGTCCGGATCATCCAGAACCAGCCAGAGCCAGTTTTCCCGTTTGAATACGCCCATTCCAAATGCGTGTGTAGCGGTGAACAAGATACTGTGCGCCTCTATCGACGGTGGAGCGAGAATCTGTTTTTCGACTGTCTGCGTTTCCTCTTCATCCGCGGGTTCCCGCGCTACACTTTCGGGTTTGTCTTCATCCGCAGACGGCACATCCACGGCTGGTTGCGCCTGCTCTTGCTTTTCCTGCTCCTCCTTAGGTTTTTCGTCCTTCTTTGCCTGCTGTTCCGGTTTTTTCACGGTATCGACAGCCGTGATAGATTTTTCCCCGCCCGGATTATAGATATCCAGAATTACACGCCCGTCCGTAGAAAAATCGCGGTGGCGGCTGCTCGGCGGGATTGTGATGGCCACTTCCAGCTTGCTGCCGTCCTGTGCGATTATTTTAGCATCCACGATATTCGGCAGGTCACGGGACACGACATCGGAGAAATCGACCGTCGCCGCCGTGTTAAAGGTAATATTCAGGGTGTTACCGCTTTTGTTTACGGTGTATTGCGGGGTTTTATCCCAGTCAAAAACGACGCGTGTATAGCTGGGGTGCACACCAGCTCTTACATTCACCTGTTCCTGCGCGACGGCAGGAAAGGCCCAGAGGAAGGCGAACAACGCTATCAGAATTTTTTGCACCATTCTTAAAAACTGCCACAAGCAAGACGCGATCACAAGATGGAATAGGCTTTTATAAGCTATTCAAATTCAATAATATTCAGGCGTTCGCCAGTATCCGGGAATATCACGATATCGACCCGGCGGGACAACGCCAATTTTTCCGATGTGGTTAAGCTGTTCGGCAATTCTTTATACCGCCCGCTGGATTGTCCGCGCATGGTCAGGTCCCTGCTGTACCCATAGTTTTCGAGCGCCGCAGCCACAGCCGCCGCCCGCGTTAACGACAATTCCCAGTTGGACGGGAATTGACCGCCAGCCGGAATTGGCCGCGGATCGGCATTGCCGATAATTTCTATCCTGTTCGGTATACGATCCAAAAACACCTGAAGATCAAACAAGGCTTCGCTTCCCTGCGCCTTCAGAGACGCGCTACCGCTTTCAAACAAAAGGTTATCCGGCATGGATACGATCAGGCGCGTGGGTTTTTCCGCATTGGGCGGCTGCGGGATAATCACGATCCCCCTTAAGGTCTCAATCGTATTGATATGTTCCTGCAACAGCTGCTGGATCAACAACAGTTCGCGCGCTTCTTCAAAATTGACCTTGTTGATATTGATTGTACCATCCTGAATACCCGGATTCATCGCCATGCCGTAAAATTTGCTGAATTGCTTTTTTACGTTCTGAGAGAAATCTTCCCAGTCTTCCTTTTTCGGATGAGACATTGAAAACAACAGCACGAAAAAGGTCAGCATCAATGCCATAACGTCGGTGAACGATACCAGCCATATGCTTGTCGTTCCGTCCTGATCATACTTACGGCGCCTAAAAACCTTATTTGACGCCAGTTTGTTTTTTTCGCGGGCTTCTTCTTCCTCCTGCTGGCGCCTGCGCTTTTTTTTCAGATCGTCACCTATACTTGGCATTATTGCGCCCCCTCTTCCGATTTCTGAACCGGTGAAAACGGCACATGCCGACGGAAAAACAAGGTCACCTTATCCTCTTCTCCCTTCCTCAGTCCGATACTGATAAGGTTTTGCGGCATACCGACATTTTCGAGATGCTGGGCAATGATGCCGGCCTGATCTATTAGATCGCTTAACGATGCCGGGTCTTTATTCTGAACCTCTGCGGGGTTGTTTTCGGTATGGAACAGCATATCCATCCTGTATGCCAGTCCTGCCTGATCAGATTGTAAAATGGACACCAGCGTTGGCAGAAAATAATATTCAGGCGGCTGGCGCGAGTTTTCAGGCGTCAGCGTACGTTGCCCTATCCTTGTAATACTGTCTTTAAACTCCGCCAAGTCCAGCTCAACCATCATTACGCCTGTGCGTTTGCTTTTTATCGGATCTTCAAATGTACGAATCTGCGCTTCGAACAAGGCTTCGATACGGTCTATCGTGTCCCCCTCATGAATGGACTGCAAGGGATCTTCGATCATTGTCGGGCTTGTGTCCTGACGTCTTACATCCGTTGAGAAGGCCTGCTCCAGGC
>JAUHXT010000012.1 GCA_030426925.1 Alphaproteobacteria bacterium
CACAGGTGATGTCGTGAGCGATGCCGGTGAACGGGTGCAGGTTCTAAACACGGCTACGGGCGCGCCGCAGGAAGTGCTACATGTGGACAATATGGCTGCTGGCGGGGGTGACGGTTCAATCGAGAACCCGTTCAACACGCTGGCCGATGCGCAGGCCGCGGCTTCGGCGCATAGTATCATATATGTTCACCGCGGGAACGGTACGACAGCGGGTCAGAATGCGGGCATTGCCCTCAACCAGACCGGACAGCAGCTTATCGGCTCCGGCACGCACTTCACCTATGACGGCACCCGCTTCACCGCTGCCAACGGTGCGGCTGTCGATCCCGGTTCTCTTATCCTCGCCGCCGCCGATCCCGCCGGTGCACCCACTATTACCAACGCGGGCGGGGACGGAATTACTGTGACTGCAGATAATATAAATGTCGCGGGGATCACTGTGGATGGTGCTGCCGGCAGCGGGATTATGGTTGAAGCCAACGGCGCGGCTGCCAGCGCACAGAATGTGAGCATCAGCAATATCAGCGCGATCAACAATACCCGGCACGGGGTCTATATCCACGGCGCTGATGGCGGCGCGGTTTCGGCTAAAGTGCAACGCGCTGTGACCATGGCCAACAGCCAGCACGGTATCGCCGTGTATGACGATACGGATGACACGTTCGAGGTGGATCTTGGCGGCGGATCAATGGGATCCTCGGGCAACAATGTGCTGGCCGGCAACACGCTTGAAGATTTGGCAGTGGAGTATGATGGGCGGCAGCTGTCTGCCATGCACAACTGGTGGGGCCAGGCCGCCGGTCCCGATACCGATAATCCGGGCATTGGCATCGCCCCACAAATCTACTACGGCGCACCAATCAATGATGGCCTTGTCGGTCACTGGACCTTCGATAACGAGTGGCTAAACGGAGCTACGGCTTATGATAGAAGCGGAAATTCTTACAATGGCACATTGGAAGGGCAGCAAGGCCTTCCGGTCACTGCAGCAGGGGTTCATGGAGAAGCCTTGCAATTCCTGGGCGATCCGGACGGGCCTGGCGGACAAACGGGCAGCTATGTTCGGACTGATAATGTTGTTCCGCTACTGCATCCAGTCAATGAAATTACAATCTTGGTTTTAGCACAAACGTCAAATATTCCCGAAAACGGCACAATTGTCAGGGCAAGAAATTCAACATATATGCTGGATAGCCCTGGCTCCGGATTAAGAACCACGGTGAATGCTTTATATGCGGAAGGATACAGCGCGTCGCCTTTTGCCGATACAAGTTTTTATCAGGTAGCCGGAAGTTTTAGCGCCAATCAGACCGTTCGATATGTGAATGGCTCTGAAGTGAATACTTTAGCATCCTCAGCCGTCACAATCAATGATCCGGTCAATTGCTCCGGCGGCGCAAATAGCTCAAGCTGCCGAGTTCATATTGGAGCAAGGAATGATTTACATCAGACTTATTGGGAAGGTGTAATTGATGACGTGCGCATCTATTCCCGCGCTCTCGACCCCGAAGAGATCTCCGAACTCTACCGCATGGACACGTCCAGCAGCGTCAATACCGGATCGTTCCTAACCTCGGCCCCATAAAGGTTTCGCCGGATTGAGCCAGTCGCAGACCGTAAAGCCGCCTTACATGGCGGCCTCGGTGATCCCCTCCTCATCGTTGTTCTTGAGGACAGTGAGCCAGTGGCCGATATAGGCCGCTTCGCCTTGCACATATAGATGCACACAAGAGTCAGACAAATATATAAGAAAATGCTTGTAAGCCTTGGAAACTATGGTGCCGCAACACGGACTCGAACCGCGGACCTGATGATTACAAATCAACTGCTCTACCAACTGAGCTATTGCGGCGTCACCATAGAAGGACAGAGATATAGCGAAAAAATACACTGAAAACAACCCCCAAACATGCTTATACCCTTGTTGTCTGGAATTGGTCTGTTAACCTTTTTTCTGGTACAATTAAGCTTCGTGAAACCATCAGTATTATAGAAAAAGATCATGGCAGGAGAAGGACAAGGAGGAGGAGCATCGGATACCGCCATCGGTATGTTCTGGATTGGCTTGGTATTGGCTGCCCTAGCCTGGCTTTTTTGGAGATTTCAGGGCGATCTGATTATGAGCGCCATTCGCTGGCTACGCTATGCAGAAGCCTGGCTGGCATCCCTCGTTCTCGGCAATGACTATACGTTCTTCTGGCAGGGCGACAATGTACCGATGGGCGAGGTCCTCGACTACGCAGAAGAAGTCGCCCCGTCGCAAATAACGTTTTCATTCCTTGATCTGCTGTCAACTGCCGCTCTCACCCCCTACCGCTGGATTTTCGTTGCGGTTTTATGTGTGATTACCTATTGGGCGTACCTGAAAGGCCCGGAAAGTGAAAACCGGGTCAAGTTTTCACTCGATACACTGATAAAACGCCAGGCCAAAAACTTCCCGGTCATTGAACCGTTTGTACGCTTTAACCCGGCCAAGCTGCCTCCGCGTCCGCCCGGCTCGCCCGTCCCGGCCGAAATCCCGATGTTCGCCGAAGCGCTGGGGCCGGAAGAATGGCTGGCTTTCAACAGCATCAATCCGGATGCGGATAAGGTTCTGCCTGCCGGACAGTTGGAACGCGCCTTTGGCAAACAACTCGGCCCGCGCTGGAAAGGTGCGCGTGCGCTGGCTCCGTACAAGCAAATCATGCTGGCTTCCTTCGCCCTGAAAGCATCGCGTAAACGTAATCAGGCCGATGAGATGCTGGGACGCCTATCCCGCTGCTGGTCGCACGACAAAGGCCTGAACCTGAAAAAAGACCCGAAACTTTTGAAAGAAGCGCAAAAAATTTTGAAGACCAAAGACCTGTCACAAAAGACACTGTCTCTGTGCAACCAGCACGCATGGCAGACAACCGCGCTGATGCGCGCACTCTGGTACGCGCGCAGCGAAGGTGGTGTTCTGGCGCCGGGAATGTTCACATGGCTGCGCGGTCACGATCGTGACCTCTGGTATCCACTCAACAACCTTGGCCGGAACTCGTACCATCTCGAAGCACTTGGCGCGATCTGCCACTACAAGGCAGAAAAAATGGCGCAGCGCCCGATCCCGAAACCAAAGGTCGCCGACGCCTGCGGCAGCATTCAGGAATATATGAATTCGGATATGGCACGCCCGATCCCGCAAATGGATTACAGCGGCTCCAAAAAACGTGGCGTCAAGAAAATGAAGACAGCATAAAGAGGACAAAAAAAGATGATAAAAACACAGGATTTAAGACCAACAGCAAAGGTAGTAGACGGCGCGCTGATTTTATCCCTGCCCGACGCCATCTCGCCTGTTGTCTGGCGGTGGAATTTGGGCGAAGCAAAAGCATCTGCACTGGAAGTGCGTGAGGTCGGAAAGGACGGCAATTACAAGCTGGTGTTAAAAACACCGCGCGGTGACGTTCAGGATGTTGCACCATTCGAAAACAAGGCGAAAGCAATGAGCGCGCTTCTCGCTGTCAGTCACGCGATGGAAAATCCACATGGGTCCGCATCGAATGACAGCGGAACAGTACATACTATCACTCCGGGTCGTACCGACCTGAAGAAAAGCGATGGCATGAAACTGCTGGGCGGTATCGGCGCCGTAGCGCTCATTATCGTACTATTTACATGGCTTGGCAGCGTTGCGCCAAAAAGAATGGACAGCAATGCAGCAACATTAAACACAACCGCAACACCGACAGGAACATCCGATCAATCCGGCGTGCCGATGTCTGCGGATGACTTCCTGAGCGGAAAGTAAAAGTAAGGAAACACTGATGGGTTACGATCAGAAGAAGCATGAATTTTCGACCAAGACGTTCCTTCGGGACTTACGCCCGATGTACGTACGTTTTGGTCAATTCATCATGAAACGTGATGTTTCGATCGCCATCTACATCTTCGGAATTGCAAGTATCGGGTTTGTGCCCGCAGCTCTGCCTTTCATCGACATTATCTTTATATCCTATCTGCTCTTTACATGGTGGCTGATGACCCGTGACCGCACCTTGCCGGCAAAGCTGCCGATGGGCACGAAGTACAAGGACAAAAACAACATGGGCCCCGGTAAAAGCGGTCAGGCCGAGGGGATACTGTTTTTTGGCAATGAAAAAAGCACAGGCGAAGAATTATGGGTGTCCGGTTCCGATGCCCGGACCCACATCCTCTACCTCGGAACAACCGGTTCCGGTAAAACCGAAGGGTTGAAATCTTTTGCAACCAACGCCCTGACTTGGGGGTCCGGTTTTGTGTACATCGATGGTAAAGCCGATACCGACCTCTGGTCGTCCTTATCGTCTCTTGTCCGCCGTTTCGGGCGTGATGATGACCTGCTCGTCCTCAACTACATGACCGGTAACTCCGATACGCGTGCGCCGTCCAATACCATGAACCCGTTTTCCAGCGGCTCTGCATCGTACCTTGCCAACATGCTGACGACCCTGATGCCGGAAGCCGAAGGCGATAACGCGATGTGGAAGGAACGTGCGGTTTCCTTGATCAACTCGCTTATGCCGGCACTGACATGGAAACGGGACAATCAGGATATTCCGCTGTCCGTATCGTCTATCCGTAAAGCTCTGAACATGGATCAGGTGATCAAGCTGTCGCGTGACGAAGCGCTGCCCGAACGTATCCGTGAATCCCTTGTCGGATATCTGGATACTCTGCCCGGTTTCGTGAATGACGCCTTCGACGATGACGGAAAAGAAAAACCGGTCGGCCCTGACCAGCCGATGATCGATACCACAACCGTCCGTCAGCAACACGGATACCTGACCATGCAGTTTACGCGTTCCCTGCAGTCATTGGGCGATGACTACGGTTACATCTTCGATGCACAGGATGCGGACGTTGACATGGTGGACATCGTCCTGAACCGGCGCATACTCGTAACACTCATCCCCGCTTTGGAAAAATCCCCGGACGAAACGGCAAACCTTGGTAAAATCGTTGGTGCGACCCTGAAAGGAATGATGGGTTCCACGCTGGGCGCGAACCTCGAAGGGTCCTCTTCGACCGTCATTGAAAACAAACCGTCCCATTCCGCGACACCGTTCATCACGATTTTTGACGAGGTTGGTTACTATACCACCGCCGGTATGGGCGTGATGGCTGCGCAGGCCCGTTCTCTTGGTTTCTGCCTGATCTTCGCCGCACAGGACTTACAAGCCATGGAAAAACGCGTCAAGGAAGAAGCGCGTTCCATTACTGCAAACTGTAACCTGAAAATCTTCGGTAAACTGGAAGACCCGACCCAGACCCGTGAATTCTTTGAAAACCAGATCGGTAAGGGTAACGTTCTTCAGGCAAAAAGCTATAAGCTCTCCGGCGGTCAGACTGCCGGTTCGTATTTCGACTCTCAGGACGCGTCCGTGGAAGTCCGTGCCCGTGCCGACTATGACGACCTGAAAGAAGCCAAGGAAGGCGAAGCCGTTATCTCCTTCGCCATGGATGTGATCCGCGCGAATATCTTCTACTCAAATCCCGGATTTGCAACGGCCATGCGTGTCACGCGCTATGTCGCCCTGCCGCCACCGGATGAATCCGTCACGAAGCATGCACCACAAATCACAAAACTGCGTGATAAGTTATGTCACAAAACATGGACAGCGATGAAGGCCGATGTCGCCGTCGAAACTCCGGATGAAATAAAACGCTTGATGGAAGGGTTGGGACTTGGCAAGAAAAATTCTGACGAGCCAATTGACGGCGGTATCATGGCCGTTGCCGCTTTGCACGCCGAACTCTACCCGCAGGAAGCATTGGAAGCACAGGCAGAACCGCAAGGCATGAACACCGTCCGCGAAGCGGCGCAAGCGCCTGCACAGCCCGAACAGCAGCAACAAACACCACCACCGGCCGCTCCGGCGCAGGACGGCAATCCGATGGGCGCCTTTACCAAAAAAGATGACGCCGCAACGAAAGAACCGGAACCAAAACAGCAAACAACACAGCCCGTGTCTTATCACGACCTGGTAAAACAATCAGAAGATGAAAGCACGGCGCAACAAAGCCCCGCAGAAGCAAAAACCGAACAAGTACAGGCCATCAAGCAGCAACTGGATACCGAAGTACAAAAGATCCTCTCTGATGCCGGCGCATCGCTTCAAAAAACATTATTCAAATCAAAAGAAAATAAATCCGATGATCCATCCGGCGAATAAGGAATCAGGAAATGTTTTCCTGTTTATCTTCATGGGCATAATCCTGTTCGGCGCCCTGATATTCACGATGAATCGCTCTGGCACAGGTAACATGTCAGCAATCAGTAAAGCACAAATAAAACTGGCCACGGACGAAATCCTGAATTACGGCCAGGTCATGGATCGAACTGTCAACAAACTGATAAGCAACGGATGCTCGGAAAGCCAGATCAGCTTTAACAATACGGTCGTTAGTGGCTATTCAACCACTGCAGCGCCGGTTGACGGTTCGTGTGAGGTATTCGGTCCAAACGGCGGTAAGCTGAATTATAATGCCCCCAACCCAATATGGCTGGATAGCAGCCTGTCAGCACAGGCAAGCTACGGCGAATGGTTTTATACAGGATACGTGGTTGTAGATGGCTTTGGCACACATTTTACATCGCCATATAATGCCGTTCTTTTAATGGTGTTGCCATACCTGAAAAAAGAAGTCTGCATGGAACTAAACGACCGCTTAGGCTTGGAGCCACCTGCCAGCGATACGCCGGTGGAAGATAACGGAACAGCGGCAGCATATGTCAGCGGAAAATTTGATGGCGGATACCTTCTCGCTGGGGCGGCCAACAATATTGATGGATGGGCGACGCCCGGATGCGGGTGCAACTTCCTGTTTAAAGTACCCCAGGGATGCACACTCACTGCGGATAACAGGTACGTATATTATAAAGTCCTGATTGAACGCTAACATAGCCAAAATAAAACACCGGTCGCTAAAACCCGTAAACTTGCGCCGTCCCCCCTCCAATTGTTACCATAATGTAAGGTGCTTTAATAGGATACAGGGGCTGAATGTGGGTTTCATCGCAAAATCTTTATCTTTAACTATCTGTAATATAGCCGTTTTTATGCTGATCAATGCATCGCCGGCTTTGGCGTTGCCGGTTCATGATATAGAAGACACCAGAATATCCGCCCGCCCGCATGTTCTACAAATTGCCCTTGAAAGCAGTGAATTGCTCGAAAATCGTCAAAAATACAACAACCGTAAGCTTGCCGAAGCGAAGCGGGCAAAAAACAAACGGGCCATCGCCGAATGGGAAGAAAAAATCGCCATCACTGAACGAAAACTTCAATACGCACTCCGGCAGGAACAAACAGACGAACAAAAAAAGAAGAAATCAAACCAAAAAACCTCAACGGCAAAATCAGTCGTTCAGGATCAGCATAAAAAGTCACTGGAAAAACTGGCACAGGATTCAGAACGATTAATCAAGGAAGTAACCAAACAGAAAGTCACGGTGTCAAAACCGCAATCATCCGCAAAGACAGCCGATACAACGCCAGTAGCGGGAATTGCCAAACTTCCGTCTTGTCCAAAAACGGAATGCATCTGGAACGTTCCGGCAAAAGGTGGGACCATTCCGAACAATAAATCATGCGATATCTTGCTGATGGTAGCACCGAAAGAAAAAATTACAGGCGCGATATCCGGGGAAGTTCCATACAAGGGTGTAGTTATGATTGGCGCCGAATTCGCAAAAGTCGGAACAAATAAAGCCGCAGGTCCGAAAGGTCAGGCGTTAAATGGCGGTGATGTTCTAAAAATCGGTTTCGCCGCCAACAATAAACATGCAAACCCGTTTTTATATCTGGCAAACATAGACTTCCAGACAAAGGACAGCTATTGGGGCGACTTTATAAAAACCGGATCAAAAAGCAGTGACACACGTAAATGGCCGGACATTTTCCTCTCAAATTCACGCGTATCAGGTCATTATTTCTGGAGTTCCACGACACCGGGTTACAAGGAAAAAACCCACTCCGATGTTTTCCAAAGCCCTGCTGGCGGATGGAGAAGCCTGAGCGTATCCAATGTCGAAACGGAATGGACAGGGCAACACTGGTATGTTGTGCCCACACGCGCCGGGAAAAAAGCGCACCCGCAAGGACAAGTTGTTCTAAAGAATGTTGTGATGAAACCAGCGCCACAATCGAATAAAATTTACGGCGAACAGCGCGATGTTAAATACATTGCAGCCTATAACGTCCGCGTCAGTCCGAGCAGTCATTATAAGGTCCACACAAGCAATACATATATTACACCAAACGGAAATCAAAAGCTCAGCAGTATGTACGGACCGAACTATGCAATAAAATCCGCACCAAAGCTGACCAGCAATCCACCATCGGTGGTCAATAACAGCCGCCTTGGGTTAAAAGGCCGCGTAACAAACCTGAAAGAATTACAGGGATACTGTAAATAATCGCCGAAGCCTACATGCGCTCCGGTACCTCGATCCCCAGCTTTTCCAGCACCAGTTCCAGCTGCTGATAGGTCAGCGCACAAAGCGCCAGGCGACTGTTTTTCAGTGCCTCGTCTTCCTCAGAAAGAATATGACAGTTGCCGTAAAACGAACTGAAAGTCTGCGCCAGTTTATACGCATATTCACACAAGTGGTGCGGGGCGTAGTTAGCCAATGACGCCGCGAAATATTCAGGCAGTTCGGTAAGCAACAGCGCAAGCGGCGTGTCTGCTTCCTGCAACACAAAATCCTTCGCTGCGGTTAAGTCGTAGCCCGCCTTACGCAAAAGCGATTTAATCCGCACGGCTTGATAGAGCAAATACGGCCCCGTTTTCCCTTCGAATGACGTCAGGCGGTCAAGGTCGAACACATAATCGGATTGCCGCTGGTTTTGCAGGTCGGCAAATTTAATCGCGGCCAGCGCAACCTTGTGCGCCACATCTTCGCGTTCCTCATCACCCATATCCTGCGCGAGATCGGCTTCCGCCAGGCGTTCCCGCGCCTTTTCCTCAGCCATGGAAATCAGGTCTTCGAGCCGCATAACACCGCCAGCGCGGGTTTTAAACGGCTTACCGTCCTTCCCGTTCATCGTCCCGAATCCTGCATGGGTCAGCTCGACCTCTTCAGGAACAATAGGCTCTAATCCCGCTGCTTCTTTTCTAGCTGCACGGAAGACTTGTTCAAAATGAAGAGATTGTCGTTGATCAACAACATAAATAATCTTTTTAGGATCATAAAGATTCATCCGCTCTACAAGAGTGGCAAGATCTGTTGTGCCATACATTACAGCACCATCAGTTTTATATAGTATAAGTGGTGGCACTTCTTTGTTATCGCTTCCTTTTGCGACATTTATTACAAGCGCACCCTTACTTTCATGAGCAATAGTAGTTTCTTTAAATTTCTCTACCATTGGCGCAATTAGATCGTGAACGGCAGCTTCGCCCTTCCACAAATCAAAATGAACGCCAAGGCTCGCGTAAGTCTTCTTCATCCCGGCAACGGACACATCAAAAATCTTCTGCCAGATGGTAATATAAGGCTCTTCCTTATTCTGCAGTTTGACGGTCGTGGCCTGGGCGTCAGCCATCAGCTCGGCATTTTCTTTCGCGGACGCAGACGCTTTGGGATAACGCACAGCCATATCGTCCATCATCGCCTGCACGGCAAACGGGTCGTTCACGTCGGTATTGAGGACAAGCCCTTCCTCCCCTTCGCGCAAATAATCGCCGATCAGCATGCCCAGATGCGTGCCCCAGTCACCCATATGAACGTCGCCCAGCGTGTCATAGCCCGCGAACGTCATCACGCGCCGCACGGAATCCCCGATGATCGCCGCGCGCAAATGCCCGACATGCATGGGCTTCGCGATATTCGGTCCACCGTAATCCAGCACCACAGTGCCGTCACCCAGAACGGGAACACCGAGCCGGTCATCGCCCGCAATATCCTTCAAATGATTTTGTAAGTAGTCGCCGGTAACGGTAAGGTTGATGAACCCCGGCCCTGCTATCTCAATTTTTGAAAATATATCGCTAGCCTGTAGCGTATCAACGACGGCTTGCGCCACCTCGCGCGGATTTTTCTTCGCCAGCTTCGCAGCCGCCATCGCGCCGTTGCATTGGAATTGCGCAAGGTCGGGGCGGTCGGACACCTGCACCGCGCCGAGTTCGGCCGGGAGCCCCTGCGCCTCAAACGCTTTTCCAACCACATCCGATAATTTTGAAATCAATGACATCATAGCCCAGTGTTCTTAGCGTATTGGCGGGGTTGCGGCAAGCCTGTTCCTGCCTTTCAGTTCGTTGCAAATCGGCCCTGTTTTTCAAAAAACCCCTTTGATTTTAAAGGATTTTCTTTCAGTTCGTTTTGAAGCCCAAAAACCGTGGCCACCAACGCCTGGTTCGAAATAAGCTGACTGCCATTATAGGATAATATTCCTGTTATGGCAAGTTTTGTTGACAAATGCTGTAATTTACATATAACTGAGCGCTATGTTAGAGGGTAAAGTATTAGCACAGGCAAATGAGGCCTTTCGCCAGGCGACAGGACAAATGAGAAGCCCTGTTTCGATGATAGGACAGGATATTCGAATTGGCCGTAAAAAGGCTGGTGAGATGTTTGCCAAGTTCAGGGAATTCCATGAGAATTTGGCCGATATTGTCCCAATGCCTATCAAGCAATACTGGTTCGACATCGAAAGCAAAGTTCCAAAAGGGAAAAAAACAGTTGTAACACTTTCGAAGCGCAGTACCCTGTGGTACATGGCCGTGGAAGACGATGGCAGCAACACCCCGAATTATGGTCTCTTCACCCCGTCATACCTGCGCTATGATTTACACGCGGATAATTTTACGATCCAGGGCAGGCCATCGCCGTTCTGCTTTGCAGTTGATCACATTCAGTTCAGGTTCAGGGAAGGCGGTATGCGGCTGGATTACCAGTCGGATGATTTCATCAATGTGATCGCTTACAGTCTTGCGATATCTCGCGCAGTCAGTAAAGTGCATTTCAGCCAACCGGACGCGCAGCCGGTTCCTGTCGTTCTGCCGCACGCTAACGGCCTGTTTATGGGATACGCAGAATCAGTCGCAGACAACCATTACGACATTCATATCTGGCATAACACGCGTGGTAAAAGAAGTCCGCAAAGCAGAAGGATTTCAGGATATAACGATTCATGGTCCCCGACATGCCGCATCGTTCTGAAAACATTCGTTTCACAGGACAAACTAAGCCGGTCGCAAGAAAAGTTAAGAACAAACCTGCTGGAAACGATAACGGCGCAAGAGCATCGCATCGGAATGAACGCTATTGTTGATACATTCCAATCAGCGGGAAAAATGAAAATTGATTACGAGGCTGTCGCAGCCATCGACCGTAAAGTGAAAGCGATAGTTGATAGCGATGAATGGAAACGTGAAATGCGTATAGGCCAAAAGCACCTGCCTGAAGCAAGGCTGGCCCTGCGTGAACAATTACGCCGCCGCAATAATGAAGGCCCGAAGGGCAACCAGCCGGGTTAAGAACGCCATATCATTGCGAGCATAGCGAAGCAATCCATGGATTGCCGCGTCGGGCCATCGCCCTCCTCGCAATGACGTTTGTAATTTGGATTATAAAGTCAGCGAAAATTCGGATGTTTTGAGAACCGGAGCGCAGCGTACATTAAAGTACGTGAGCACCGGAAGCGCAAAAACGCCGGATTTACAGCGCTTTAGAATTCAAATCAGGCATCCACCTGCGCTTTGAGGGCGTTTTCCTGAATGAATTCGCGGCGAGGTTCGACAACATCACCCATCAGGGTGGAGAACAGCTCGTCCGCTTTTTGCGCATCCTTCACCGTGACCTGTAACAGCACACGGGCTTCCGGATCCAGCGTAGTTTCCCAGAGCTGTTCCGGGTTCATTTCCCCGAGACCTTTATAGCGCTGCATCGACAGGCCTTTTTTACCGGTTTCCATCACAGAAGAAATCAGGCTGATTGGCCCGGTCACCCGTGCAATGACCTTATCACCCGTAGTCAACGTGCCGATACCGTCAAAATTATCGACCAGATATTGATGCGATGCATGCAGCTTGCGCGCATCGGCCGTGGCTATATGATCAGGCGAAATGCGGAATGTTTCCTTCACCCCGCGCACGGTGCGCGTCAGGTTGAAACCGCCCACGGGCGTGTATTCGCAAATCCATGTATTTTCGTTTTTCGCGGCCAGCGCGTTCATCCGTTCCGCCAGGACAGGCGCCAGTTTCGCCGCGCCTGATTCATCGTTCAGCAATTCATCGTCAAAAATACCGGTAACGGCGGCTTGCACCACCACATCCGCGTTTTTGATCCGCTGCACCAGTCCGTCAAGATGCGGGCGCAGAGTACGCGCGTGATCGACAACCCCCCGAAGGTCATTGCCGGCCCGTTCCGCGCCGCTGGCTTCGATCCATTTCAGGTCACCCATCGCCGCGTTGATGAGATATTCTTCCATTTCAAAATCGTCTTTCAGGTACAGCTCACCCGCATTGCCGCGCTTTACCTTATAAAGCGGCGGCTGCGCGATATACAGATACCCCGCCTCGATCACTTCCGGCATATAACGGAAAAAGAAAGTAAGCAGCAGCGTACGGATGTGCGATCCGTCAACGTCCGCATCAGTCATGATAATGATTTTGTGGTAACGGAGTTTTTCGAGGTTAAATTCTTCCTTGCCAATCCCCGTGCCCAGCGCGGTAATCAGCGTCCCCACCTGTTCGGAAGACAGCATTTTGTCAAACCGTGCACGTTCGGTGTTCAGGATTTTACCGCGCAGGGGTAAAATCGCCTGATGCTTGCGCTCCCGCGCCTGCTTGGCGGAACCGCCAGCGGAATCCCCCTCAACGATAAAGATTTCGGAATCCGCCGGGTCTTTACTCTGGCAGTCCGCCAGCTTGCCCGGCAGGTTGGAAATATCCATCACGCCCTTGCGGCGGGTCAGTTCGCGGGCTTTCCGCGCCGCTTCCCGCGCGGTGGCGGCTTCAACGATTTTGCCGACAATGGTTTTTCCATCGGTCGGGTTTTCTTCGAACCATGTGCCAAGATATTCGGCCACGGCCGCTTCCACCACAGGCCGCACCTCGGAAGACACCAGCTTGTCTTTCGTCTGGGACGAGAATTTCGGGTCCGGCACTTTCACGGACAGCACACAGGTCATCCCTTCGCGCATGTCTTCACCGGTCAGCTTGATATCGCTTTTCTTGATCAGCTTTTTATCGTCCGCATATTTCTGGATGACGCGCGTCAGCGCCGAACGGAACCCGATCAGATGCGTTCCCCCGTCGCGTTGCGGAATGTTGTTGGTGAAACACAGCATGGTTTCATGGTACGCATCCGTCCATTCAATCGCGGCTTCCACCGTAATCCCGGCTTTTTCATCAAAAACGGAAATATTAACCGGAGCTTTCAACAGCGGCTTTTTCGAACGGTCGAGATATTCCACGAAGCTCTGGATCCCGCCTTCGTAGTGCAGGTGGACTTCTTTATGGTCTTCTTCATTTTCCGCACGGAAATCGGACAGGTATATGTTTACGCCGGAGTTCAAGAACGCCAGTTCACGCAGGCGGTCCTCCAGTGTTTCAAAATTAAATTCGGTTTGCGTGAAGGTCTGGTCGGACGGCAGGAACGTCACGGTCGTCCCGTTTCGCTCTCCTTCTTTCAGGTCGCGCACGGGTTTCAGGTCCGCTTCCGCATCCCCGTGCCGGAAACGCATCGTCCATTCCTTGCCTTCACGGCGAATAGTAAGGTCCAGATATTCGGACAGCGCGTTTACAACAGAAACCCCAACCCCGTGCAAACCGCCGGAGACTTTATAGGAATTCTGGTCGAACTTACCTCCCGCATGCAACTGGGTCATAATAACCTGCGCCGCAGAGACTTTTTCTTCCGAATGTTCGTCAACGGGAATACCGCGCCCGTTATCTTTAATGGTCGCAGAGCCGTCTGCGTTCAAAATCACGTCAATACGGTCACAATGCCCGGCAAGCGATTCGTCGATCGCGTTATCGACGACTTCGTACACCATGTGATGCAGACCCGTGCCATCGTCGGTATCCCCGATATACATGCCGGGGCGCTTGCGTACGGCTTCCAGCCCGCGCAAAACCTTGATGCTGTCCGCACCGTATTCATTCTCTTTTTGGTTATCAGAATCCATTTTTTTTGCAGCTTCACTCATCGCGATTTTCTACTCACCTAAAAGTCGGTAATTTTTTGCTCAAAAGGCCTTATTTTCAGGGCTTTTTGGAAGATATTCCGTTATAGCATTTGGCCATAGCGAACACAAAGAAATTTGCGGTTTTTTTCCCGCTTTTTTCAGGCCGCAAGCCCTTGATTTTCCTGATGAATTTGCGCCGTTTCGACTTGGAAAAACTGCGCCGTTTTTGAAACAGCCGAAAACAGCGTTTTGTCCGTTCCGGTCATCCATACCTGCCCGCCCAAAGCGCCCAAAAGATCGTATAAGGCCGCCCTGCGCCCTTCATCAAGGTGCGCCGCCACTTCATCCAAAAGCAGGATCGGTGGCGCTCCGCGTTCCGCCTTGATCAGTTGCGCATGCGCAAGGATAAGGCCGATCAGCAGCGCTTTCTGCTCCCCCGTCGAACAATGCGCGGCGGCCATGGATTTTGCGGCGTAGGTAACCTGTAAATCGCTTTTATGCGGACCGGATGCCGCCCCGCCCGTACGCGCATCCTGTTTGCGCGATTCTTTAAACTGGTAGCGCAGCATATCTTCAACCTCCAGCGCCGGGGATTTGGCCAGCAATTCTTCCACAGTCCCCGCGGCCCTTAAGGTTGCGCGCGGAAAATGCGAATCATCTGACTTGTCGCACGCCGCCTGCAACCGCCCGATAAAATCATGCCGCGCAGCGGCCAGCGCAATGCCGGTTTCCGCCATCTGCGCCTCCAGCGAATCCAGCCATGCCGGATCGGGCGTATCCTCGCCCTGCAGTAATTTCGAACGCTGTCGCATCGCGTTTTCATAGCGCGTCACCCGCCCCGAATGGCCGGGATCGAACGCAAAGATAAGACGGTCGAGAAAACGCCGGCGTTCCGACGCCCCTTCAATAAACAGCCCGTCCATTTGCGGGGTGAGCCAGATAACGGACAGGAAATCGGTCAGAGCCGTCTGCGCCTTCGCCGTCTCCCCGTTAATCCGCACCACACGCTTGTCCTTGACCGGATCAAGGCCGGAGCCGATTTTGACGATTCCGACATCGGTTTGCACGTCCGCCGCCACCGCCCAGGGATCGCCCGCATCATTTTTCTGCATGTCCTGAATTTTTACGCTGCGCAAGCCCCGCCCCGGAGACAGCATGGAAACGCCCTCCAGCACATTGGTCTTCCCCGCCCCGTTCGCGCCATACAGCACGACAAGCCCGGATGATAAACCATCCAGCCGCGCAGCGTCATAACAGCGAAAATTGGTGAGTTTCAGATTGGATAAAAACGACACGTTGCCGAACGTTACACCCGCAGCGGCATCAGGACGTAGAGGGCCGAAGAATCGCCCGTATCCTGAATAATCGTCGGAGAAGCGGAATCCGCCAGCGTCAGGCGGCAGCCGTCCCCTTCGATCTGCGACGTGATGTCCAGCAGATATTTGGCGTTGAAGCCGATTTCCATGTTGTCGTTGCCGTTGATTTCGATGTCTTCCACCGCGCTGCCGCTTTCCGGGGAATTGGCGGAGATTGTCATCGTCTTGTCATTCAGCATGATTTTCACCGCACGTGATTTGCCGTCCGAAATCGTGGACACACGGTCGATAGCGGCCGTAAAGATTTTCGGGTTTACTTCGACAATCTTGTCATTGCCTTCCGGGATCACACGTTGGTAATCCGGGAACGTGCCGTCAATCAGCTTGGACGTCAGGACAATATGGTCAAACGCGTAACGGATTTTACTTTCTGACAAGGTAATCTGGATCGCATCGCCGGCATCTTCAATCAGCTTACGCACTTCATTCACGGCCTTGCGCGGGATAATAATGCCCGGCATATCGCCAGCGCCATCGGGAAGCGGCATTTCAAAACGCGCCAGACGGTGACCGTCTGTCGCAACCGCGCGCAAAACTTTTACGCCTTCATTTTCCGCAGCATGCAGGTAAATACCGTTTAAGTAGTAACGGGTTTCCTCCGTGCTCATCGCAAAACGTGTGCGGTCAATCATCGCCCGCAGGTCATTGGCAGGGATAGAGAACTGGACCGGCAAATCGCCCTGACCGATTTCAGGGAAATCGGAAACCGGCAGACAACTCAGTTTAAAGTTGGAGCGCCCGGATTTTACGTTCATCTGGTTACCGGAACTATCCAGCTCCAGCTCAATATTGGCATCTTCGGGCAGACGTTTGACGATTTCAAACAGGGTCTGCGCCGGTACGGTGGTGGAGCCTTCCGCATCGACCTGCGCGGCAACCGCTTCGTTAATTTCAAGGTCCATATCGGTTGTCGCCAGGCTCAGAACACCGTCTTCGGCCTTCATCAACACGTTAGACAAAATAGGGATTGTATTCCTGCGCTCCACAGCACTTTGCACGTGAGCCAAAGATCGAAGAAGGGCAGCGCGTTCAATACTCAATTTCATGACTTAATCATCCGGTCTGTTTGAAAACTATATGCATAATATGAACAAAAATCATAGAGCACAAGACCTAAGTAAGCCATAGGTTTTGAGCCGTTTTACACGAAGTTTTGATAAAAAAACGCGGGCATAACGCCCGCGCCTAGGAGGAGACCTTTGGAAAAGGAACTTACTTATATGAACGACAGCGTATTAACCTGTGAGAGCGCGGCGGATGATTTCAACATCCTGCGCAATCTGGGCGTCATCGCCAACCAGCTCTTCAATCTTGCGTACCGCATGCATCACGGTTGTGTGATCGCGGCCACCGAACTTGCGGCCGATTTCCGGCAAACTCCGGGCTGTCAGCTGCTTGGCCAGATACATCGCAACCTGTCTTGGGCGCGCAACATTGCGGGCACGGCGGGCAGAATGCATGTCCGTCAGGCGGATATTATAATGCTCGGCCACCTTGCGCTGGATTTCATCAATCGTAATCCGGCGGTCGTGTGAACGCAGCAGGTCCTGCAGGACTTCCTGTGTGCTTTCCAGCGTGATCACCTGCTTGGCGACATCGGCGTGGGCAACGATACGGTTCAGCGCACCTTCCAACTCGCGGATATTGGATGTGACTTTCAGCGCCAGGAATTCCAGCACCGCATCCGGCACATCGGCCTGAAGCTGGTCACGCTTGGCCTGAAGAATACCAAGGCGCAAATCATAGGTAGACGGCTGGATATCAGCCACCAGCCCCCATGCCAGGCGGGAACGCAGACGCTCATCAAGGCCTGTCAGGTCGCTCGGCGCCTTGTCGGCTGAGATAATGATCTGCTTGTTCTGGTCAACCAGCGCATTAAAGGTATGGAAGAATTCTTCCTGTGTGGACTCCTTGCCGCTGATAAACTGGATATCGTCCATCATCAACACGTCCACAGAACGGAAAAATTCCTTAAACGCCATTGTTTCGTTGGACCGCAGGGCCTTCACAAACTGGTACATGAATTTTTCGGCGGACAGGTAAACGACAATCTTTTCCGGGTTCTGCTTTTGCATCGCGTGGGCGATTGCGTGCATGAGGTGGGTTTTACCAAGACCAACACCGCCGTAAAGGAACAACGGGTTGAAAGGAACGCTCTGGCTTTCTACCACGCGCAAGGCGGCGGCGTGTGCCAGAGCATTTGGTTTCCCGACCACGAAACTTTCAAATGTAAAGCGCGCATCGAGCGGTGATTCGAAATCATACCCTTCCAGCTTGGGCGCTTCCTGATTTTCATTGGCTTTAAGCGGAATAGCAGCTTCATCGTCATCATCAACCGGAATGGCGTTCTGAACGACGACAACTTCGAGTCGCTTAATCTCTTCATTCTTTTCCTGGCACATTTCCAGAATGCGTTTCGCATAGTGCGTACCAATCCAGTCACGCATGAAACGTGTCGGAACGGACACTTCCATCGTACCATGATAATAGGCCTGCAATGCCATCGGCTTCAGCCAGCTTCTAAAAACAGCCTCCCCGAATTCCCCACGCATTTCCTTATAAACCTTCTTCCATACATCCATAATTTCAGGACCAGGAACAAAAGAATCTGTTTGATAGCTTTGATCGCTGTAATTGACTGACAAGTTAGTCCCTCCGGCTTCAGACATTTTTCTTTACTCTCCACGACTAGGTTAAAGTTAAAATTACAAATTCATTTTCTATCGAACAGGCAAAGAAAAGGCGCTCTTTGAATCACACCGACCCAAAGCTTTTAAAAAGCCTACACCGTAAATTTCAGTCTTTGCTGTTCTACTTTTTGGGTTTGCAACAGTTCAAAAGGAACTTCGAACAAACAAACCAATCGGGGTACGAAATATACCCAACCCTCAGTGACGAATCCTAAGATTCGAATATGTTATTTTTTTTGTTGTTTAATTCGTTCATTCCGAAAATCAAGTTTTCGCCGTGAACAAAAAAACCTTATCCAGATTCTAAACACGTTTCAATGAGAATAAATAGTGAACTTCTAAAAAAGAAATATTTTTTTAACGCACATAAGTGCTTATGCAACTGAGCCCTGGGAAATACTTCACAGGGCAAAATAACAAGAAATAAAAATTAAAAATATTGGACGCGAATATTTTTCGTATCGCGGTTAAGCTGCTTTCGCAAGTGCTTTGATTTTCGCAGACAGGCGAGACAATTTCCGGCCAGCTGTGTTTTTGTGCAAAATACCTTTTGCAACCCCTCTGTGAATTTCAGGTTGGGCAGTTTGAAGAGCCTGTTGCGCTTCCTTTGCATCTCCGGCTTCGATCGCCAGTTCGATCTTTTTAATGAAAGTACGAATACGTCCGCGACGTGCGCCATTAATATCGGCACGACGGGCGTTCCGGCGAATACGTTTCTTTGAAGATGCATGGTTAGCCATAGTTCTTTACCTGCTGTAATTCCTTAATTTATCCACAGAATGCTAGGTTTTACGCATTCGGAAGGGGGTTTGTCAAGCGAAACATATAACCCCCTTTAAATTAAGCCTTTTAGGCACTCGCCCCGCAATTCACCGGGGTTCCAGAAGGAAGAAAACCGCCTGTTTTCCATCATGAGTCCGGGCCGAAATCGTCAGTTTTTCCTCCCCCCTTATATAGGTCGCAGGCCGGCTTTGCGCCCATCCCAGCTGCGGCAGGGACACGGTGTAAAAATTAATGACATCATCCGCTTTCATGTCCTGCGGCAAAGTAGCAGCCGCTTCGGCCACACGCCCCTCCGGCTTGTCAAACACGAGCGCATATTCCGGAATCTCGTGCAAACCGGGCATAACGGGGACATCATATAATGAATCGAAAAACATCGCTGGACCGTTCGACCAGGCAGACGCCGTCAATATCCCGGCGGAGGCCATAAAGCCCAGCAGGAAGAACAGCAGATTAACGGCAATTTTTTTCATTTTTGTTTCACCGGACAATAAAATGTCGACCGGCCCGATTGGACAATACGCCGGATGCCCTTAGTGTTTTCGGCATCACAATCACAATTCGGGCAGGGTTGATTTTCCCTATCATAAACAGAAAAGCTGTGCTGGAAATAGCCCAGTTCTCCATTTATCCGCCGGTAATCCCTGAGCGAGCTGCCACCCGCCTCTATCGCCCTCCCCAGAACATCGCGGATAGAATCCACGAGTCGCTGCGCCATCGGCAAGGTAATGTCTTTCGATTTTTTCTTTGGCGATATCCCGGCCATAAACAGGGCTTCGCATGCGTATATATTGCCGACCCCGACAACAATGCGTTGGTCCATAATCGCCTGCTTGACCGGCGTCGCGCGCCCTTTCAAAATATTTTTCAAAAACGGGCCAGAAAATTCATTGCCCAGCGGTTCGGGGCCAAGATTGCGGAACGCCGGATGTGAATCCATATCGTCTTCGTGAAACAACAAAACCATGCCAAAACGCCGCGCATCATACAGGACGACCCGCACACCGTTCGTCATATCAAGAATCATATGATCATGCGCCTGTGGCACATAGGGATCGTCCGCCCTTATAATCGTGATACGCCCCGACATACCGAGATGAATGGCAATAATCTGGCGGTCGTCCAGGCACAAAAGGATATATTTCGCCCGCCGCCGGACCGAAACAACCTTGCGCCCGCCAATATGTTTTTGAAAATCGTCGGGAAACGGTACCCGCAAATCCGGACGGTTGAGTGTCACCTGCACAATCTCAAGTCCTGTGACCTGCTCCCGCAGGCCCGCGCAAACCGTTTCAACCTCCGGCAACTCCGGCATAGATTAAAACGCCTTCCAGATCATAATATTATCGTCTGCAAGCCGTAACAACGGGTGGTTGGCCGGGTTACGTCCCGGCGCACTGGCCGGTGGCCGTGACCAGAGCATATAATCACCGTCACGTTTTATCTGTACCGAAAACGACTGGTTATAAAGCTGGCGGTAAAGAAATCCGTCATTGGGTGCCTGCGCTCCCGGACTTGGATTCAGAATAAGGATATTCTTTGCGACCACTTCATACGTACCGTTCGAAAAAAACCGGTATGTAGCGGCACTGTCACTGGCCAGAATAATCCGGTAGCGCCCCTTTGACAGATCCATGATCCCGGTCATGTTTTTCTTCATAATGGTTTCCCAGCTGCCACGGATTTGCGCTTCTGTAACTTCCGCGTCCTGGCCTGCGCTCTTCTTACGGACCGCACCCGAATCCCGGATACTGTCCAGTGATCGGCTCAGCTCGGTGCGAACATCATCCGGTTCCGTTTTCTTTGTTTGTTGCAACGCATTGGACTGATTGTTCTGGGATAGCTGTTGTTGTACTGCTGCGTCCCCGTCCTGTGCTCCGCCGCGCATATGACCGAAGATAAAAAAACCTACAGCCAGAATGCAAAGCGCACCGAACCCCAAAACCAGCAAGCCAATCCATTGGGCTTCGCGCGACGTTCCGGCCGGCTTCCCTTTTTTATGCGCTGTGGTTTTTGTGTCTTTATCCATAGTTTCTTACCATGCCTCACGGTAGCGTGCGTGACAATAAATCTTCTATCTCTTCATCGCTGTATGTTTCGCGCGGAACCATAAAAAGCGGAACATGCATCTCCTTCGCCCGCCAGACCCATCCATGGGCTTTAAAAATGAATGTCATCGTGCTCATCCGTTCCGAATATAATGTCTGCTGTTCATCTTCCGCTGGATAACCGACCGTAACGGCGAACGCAAATGGCCCGTGAAAATCAACGTCCCAGACAAAATCCTGCGGATCGGCATCCGGGAAAATGTTCGGCTTCAGGTTCAAAAGCAGGTCGATACGCTCAGGCTGGATATAAAAATCAACAATCTCGTCAATCTTGTCCGGCTCCGGCCCGATCGGGATGGTGACACTGCCCCCGCGCACGGCCTTCGCCTTTTTCTTTAAATCGCTTTTCAGGAAAGACCGCAGCGCCCGGAAATCCAGCCGGTCGCGTAAGCCATCCGCATCATGCGCGCGCGCAGCCACCACCAGTTCTTCTACAACCCGGTCTTTCGATAATTCCACGGCGCTGGCGTAAACCACCACGTAACCGGCCAGCAGAACAAAAGCTGTAATGAATATCCTCATCTATCCAGCCTAGCCAAAATAACGGAAAAAACCAAAAACCTTTTACAAAGGAGGCTGTTCCTTTCGCAAGGAACAGCCAGTCTTAAGTTAGGTGTGGGGGGAGATATTAACAATATAATTTATATTGCATGCTATGGTTTTTAGATATTTTAAGGATGAGAGTCAAGAAATAATTTTATTATTTATGTGGTATACTATATAATTTATATAGTTTTGAGAAAGAGTGAGCGATTTCAGATGATTACACCCGACCAGATTCGCGCCGCCCGCGCCCTCGTCAACTGGAGCCAGACCGAACTGGCGCAGCGCAGCGGCCTCGCCGTCCCCACTATCGCGAATATTGAGGCAGGAAAACAGGAACCGTCCGCCAAAACGATTTCCAAAATCGTCGATACCTTCCTGATCGCCGGGATTGAGTTTATCGGCTCAAAAGGAATTCAAAAAAAAGAAGGAACGACAAAAGTTTTCAGGGGAGAAAGCGGCATGCGGGAATTTTATGACGACATTTATCACACGATTGTAAATGAAGGCTTGGAGGTTCTGGTAGGAAATGCAGATGAAAGAAAATTTGTCGAAGCGTTAAGTCTGGACCTTCTTCATTTGCATATGGACAGGATGAAAAAAATCAAAGCAAAGTACAAAATCCTTCTGAAGGAAGGTGATTACTATTTTGCCGCGAATAGTTACGCGGAATACAAATGGACCCCGAAAAACGACTTTCAATCCATTCCTTTTTACGTCTATGGGAATAAGCTTGCCATCATCCTTTGGCTTCGTGATGAGCACATAGTTTTTTTGTTAGACAGCAAAGAAGCGTCAGAAATTTATAAAGAAAAATTTTCTATTTTATGGCAACAAGCAACTACGCCGCCCCATGACGACCCGCAAATCCGTGACTTTCGTGATAGCGACAAAGAAGAATTCATGCATTAAAAAGGCCGGGGTTAACCGGCCTTTTCACGCGGGATCGGGGAATCCGTCAGTTAGTTATATTTTTTCGAAGAAGCGGGAGACAAACGGCCTTCCATGTAAGCGGCTTGCCATTCATCCTTGCTGATCAGCTTGTCCTGATCTGTATCGAGGGCTTCAAACCCCTTGCCGATAAATTCCTTGGCGGATAGACCGTTCTTGTTCTCGTCAAACTTCATCAGGCCGGATTCCTTGTAAAAGGTCTGATACGTGTAATTGGTGTAATCCGTATCACCGTCATTGCCAACATCGACAAATTCGAACGTCTCCTGTTCAATCGGCGTAATCGTCATAACGGCCCGTTCCGACCATTCCTGGTTATCAATGGATTCATTGTCATCGAGGTCGAAGCTTTCAAATAACCGTGTTCCGACTTCTTCCATTGAATATTTCCCGTCGCCATTGGTGTCAAAGGCGGAAAAATTTACTTTTTTTACATTGGGAAGGTCCTGCACTTTCGTGTGGACTTCAGTGCGGATTTTGGTTTCTTCCGCCATTGCCGCGCCGGCTATCAAAAGCACAGCAGCAGTTCCCCATAATATTTTTGTTACCGACCAGTTCATAGTATCTCTCCTTTCCTGAATTTGAGATCTACAATACCTAACAGCGCAACCGTGCCGATCGCGTGCTAAAATCAAGGCAACTTCGTGACATTTTAATATGAAAAAGGCCGGGGAAATCCCGGCCTTTCCTAATTCTAAGATCCCTCACATCCGTTCGGGATGACGTCATGGTGGTATATCGAAGAGCGTTTTTGCTGGACTAGGCGCAAGGAGCAACGTTTAGGAGACCTAAACGAGCGACGCCGCAACGCCGCCCAGCGTAAACGATCAAAGATAAATTACATCATGCCGCCCATGCCGCCCATGCCGCCCATATCAGGCATGCCATGGCTGTGGCCTTTTTCTTCCGGCACATCCGTTACCATGGCTTCGGTCGTAATCAACAGACCGGCAACGGAAGCGGCGTCCTGCAACGCAGTACGCACAACTTTGGCAGGATCGATGATCCCGGCTTTCACGAGGTCACAGAACTCACCGTTCTGGGCATCGTAACCAAAGTTGGAATCTTTGCCTTCCAGCAGCTTGCCAACAACGATGGAACCTTCGGCGCCCGCATTTTCAGCGATTTGACGTACAGGAGCCTGAATCGCTTTTTTGATAATGTCGATGCCGGCTTGTTCATCTTCGTTGTCGCCTTTCATGCCGTCCAGCGCTTTCGTTGCGTACAGAAGGGCAGAACCGCCACCGGCGACAATACCTTCTTCAACAGCGGCGCGTGTCGCGTGCATAGCGTCATCAACGCGGTCTTTACGTTCTTTCACTTCAACTTCCGTTGCACCGCCGACGCGGATCACAGCAACACCGCCAGCCAGTTTGGCCAGACGCTCCTGCAGTTTTTCACGATCGTAATCAGAAGATGTCTCTTCGATTTGTGCACGGATTGTTTTCACGCGGGCTTCGATGTCACCTTTTTCACCGGCGCCATCAACGATTGTTGTTTCGTCTTTGGTGATCGTGACTTTCTTCGCTGTACCCAGCATATCGACTGTCACGTTTTCCAGCTTGATGCCGATGTCTTCAGACACAACCTGACCGCCAGTCAGGATTGCCATGTCTTCCATCATCGCCTTGCGACGATCGCCAAAGCCCGGAGCTTTCACAGCAGCAACTTTCAGACCGCCGCGCAGCTTATTGACAACCAGCGTTGCCAGAGCTTCGCCTTCCACGTCTTCAGCCACGATCAGCAACGGACGTCCGGATTGCACAACAGCTTCCAGGATCGGCAGCATGGCTTGCAGGTTGGACAGTTTGCTTTCGTGGTACAGGATGAACGGGTTTTCCAAGTTCACCTGCATTTTGTCTGCATCCGTGATGAAGTAAGGTGACAGGTAACCGCGGTCGAATTGCATACCTTCAACCACTTCCAGTTCGGTTGCCAGTGACTTGGCTTCCTCAACCGTGATAACGCCTTCATTGCCGACTTTTTCCATTGCTTCCGCAATAAAGCCGCCGATTTCAACGTCACCGTTGGCGGAAATTGTACCAACCTGTTTGATTTCATCGTTACCTTTAACCGGCTTCGCACGGCCTTGCAGGTCTTCAACAACCTTGGCAACGGCCTTGTCGATACCGCGTTTTACGCCCATCGGGTTTGCACCGGCAGCGATGACCTTGTTGCCCTGGTTCACAATAGCCTGTGCCAGAACAGTCGCAGTTGTCGTACCGTCACCTGAGTGGTCGTTTTGCTTGGAAGCAACTTCGCGGATCAGCTGTGCGCCGACATTCTTCTGCTTGTCTTCCAGTTCGATTTCTTTTGCAACTGTACCGCCGTCTTTCGTTGTGCGCGGTGCGCCGAAAGATTTTTCGATCAGCACGTTACGGCCCTTAGGACCCAGTGTGACCTTCACAGCGTTTGCAATAATGTTTACACCTTCCAGGATTTTTTCCCTTGCTTCGGTGTCGAATGTTACTTGTTTTGCAGCCATCGGTTTTTCTCCTTAATGTCTAGCTGTTCAAATTACGATTAAGCGGCAATAACGCCGATAATGTCGGACTCTTTCATCACCATCAGCTCTTCGCCATCAACGGTGACTTCTGTTCCGGCCCATTTAGAGAAAATGACCCGATCGCCGGCTTTTACGTCCAGCGGGCGGACATCGCCATTGTCATTAATGTGTCCTGATCCAACAGCGACGATTTCTCCTTCCATCGGCTTTTCTTTTGCTGTGTCCGGGATGATGATACCGCCTGCGGTTTTCTCATCCAGTTCGATGCGACGCAGTAAAACGCGATCATGCAAAGGACGAAATTTCATGTATGACTCCTTAAGTTTCAATATGTTAGCCGGCACCTCCCCATGAGCGTGCTGGCACTCACATTTAGTGAGTGCCAAACATATAGGATACAGCCCGAAAACTTTCAAGGATTTTTAAAAAACGCTACTTATTCCACGGCATGCGGGACAGAAGCATCGCCAGCCCGCACCAGCCCGTCAGACCGGCAAAAGCCAGCGCCCCGGCAAAGATTCCGGCCAGGATAAAGGCGGCAGTCAAACCCGCCAGCCCGGTCAGAATCAGCAGGAGAATAAGACTGCCGACAATCAGTTGCACCTGCCGCATGATTGGGAATTTCGGCGCCGATTTTCCTACAACGGGAAGTCCGGCTTCTTTCCACGCATCAATACCGCCCTGAATATTGTAGTATGTGCGCGCATCGCAATTCCCCATGACGCAGCATGCCTGTTCCCCGCGCCGCCCTTTCAGGCACTGCATGATAATTTTAACGTCCCCCGGGAAGACCATGCTTTTGACCGTCTGTTCCACACTTGATAACGGCACGGACGCAGCATAGGAAATATGCTCCGCCGAAAATTCATCGGGTTCACGGACATCAATCAGGACGGCTTCGCCGTTCTGCAACCATTCATAAGCTTGTTGCGGGCTAATATTGTTCATCACTGTTCTCCTTAACTCTCACAAAATGTGTCATACATATCTTTCATCACCGACAGCGCCGCATCGCTGGTTATAAAGTAATACAGCGTGCGGTGATCACGGCGGAAATCGACAATCCCTTCAGCCTTCAGTTTCGAAAGATGCTGCGACATTGAGGTCTGGGCAATACCCGTCGCCTCCATAATCTCGCCGACACTCTTCTCCCCTTCCGTCAACTGGCAAAGGATCATCAGCCGGTGCGGACTGGCCAGAGCCTTTAAAAACCAGGCTGCGCGCTCCGCATTTTTTTCCATCTCCTTGATCTTCATTTTTCTTTCCTTATATTACAAATATATGATATCATAAAAATATGAAATAAAAAGGAGAAAATGAAGTGACCAAGGATTACAAACAGATTACAGCGGATATCAGCGAGTATATGGGGGAATTGCGCAAAATCACACCGGACGCCATGAGCGGGTTTTCCGCGCTGGCCAAAGGTGCGACGGATGATGGCGCGCTCGATAAAAAAACCAAGGAATTTATCGCGCTCGGCATCGGGGTATCGCAACGCTGTGACGGCTGCATCGGCTTCCATATCAAGGCGCTGAAAAACCTGGGCGCCACACGTGAGGAAGTGGCGGAAGTACTCGCCATGACGGTTTATATGGGCGGCGGTCCGTCCTTGATGTATGCCGCCGACGCCATGCGCGCCTACGACCAGTTTTAACAACCGCTTGAAAATGTGGAAAAAACCTCCTGTTAAGGGAAAATCAACCAGATATTCTGTATAATGGTAAATGGCGGAATAGTTTTTGATTGTCACCCCCTATGAGACAGGAGGTTTTGTATGGCTGATTTTGAAAAACAGTTAGTAAAGGACTATCGGTTAACGACAGCGCAAATCTATTACCACCTGCCCGATTATCCAAAATTTTTGCAGGAATATATCTGGCAGGAATACGATATTGCCCCGAAATTCCCGCAGCTTCACGGCTTCTTGCAATTCTGGACACGCGAACTGGATGGAAAAATCCATTCCGTCTATGTCGCAAAAAAGGAAATCATCACGCCAGGTGACGCGAAATTCTACGATTACGACGTCACCATTCAGTAAAAATCAGTCGGGATTGGGCGCCAGCGTGACTTTCAGCCCGTCCAGTTCCTCGCCCATTAAAATCTGGCAGGACAGGCGCGAATTGTCCTTCACGTCATAGGCTTCATCAAGCATCTCTTCTTCTTCCGGCTCCATCGGGCGCAGTTTACCGAACCACTCCTCGTCGACATAGACATGACAGGTCGCGCACGAACACGCGCCCCCGCACTCCGCCTTGATCGGCAGGCCGTAATCGCGGATGATTTCCATGACGCGCCACCCCTCCAGCGCTTCCAGCTCATGCTCGGTGCCGTCAAAGTCGGTAACAAAAATCCTCATGCTTTTCTCCCGTTCATCCGTGAATACATGTCCTTGAGCCCGTAAGCGATACCGGCCGTGGCCAACAGGTTGATAATCACTTCCAGCACGACCTGTATCCCCGCCGACATAAACCGCATGAACGAAGAAATCTCTTCTCCTTCACTCAACAGGAACGGCAGCGTCAGCCCGGTCATCAGCATAAAGCCCGGCACGGCGCAGATAAGCCATACCGCGATCATGTACAATGATAATTTCGGATGGGCAACGTCCTGCAAAAAGCCCTTCATCGTGTAATTGGCGGCAACAGGAATAAAAATCCATAAGAAACGGAACGCCCATAACATCAAAACAAAAACCAGCACACTGGTCAGCCGTAATTTCAAATCGGGATTCTGCAAAGCTTCCGGATCGCCGGGCATGGTCATGACCCACGCCCACACACCGGACACCAGCATCTGGATCAGCACATAAACGATCATACCGCCCAGCACACCACGTGCACGGTCGTTCAGTACCCGCATGTCCGCATCGTCATCGCCGGTCGGCTGGAACGGCCAGCGCTGTCCCAGTACTATAAGGCGCACCCAGTGCGAAAGCATCCACCCTTCGACAAAATAGGCCGGGATCATAACCAGCGTGCTGCGCAGTGTGTTTTCACTGAAATCGAGCGATAAGATAACAATAAGACAGAAAAATTTTACCACAGCAGGAACAATGGCAAGCGTTAGCAGGTAGGCACGTTCGTGCCAGACCTTGGTATAGGCGTTGCCTGCTGCTGTGACGATATCGAAAGATGACATGGCTAAGCTCTAGTCTCCTCTATCGCCAAAATCAAATGATATAGCGCCTTGTTCACAGGCGCTTTCAGGCCCGCACTTTCCGCCAGCTCGGCGATATAACCGTTAGCCATGTGAATTTCCGTGCGCCGCCCGCCCTGAAAATCACGCACCATCGACGGATGATGGGTCGGAATCCGCGCCCAGTTTTTCATCACCGTTTCGCACATATCGTCATCGAAATCGACCCCTTGCGAAGCGGCAACCGCCTGCACTTCATCAAACAATTGCCGGGCAATCGTCTTGCAATGTTCAGACGCCAGAAGCTGGCCGAAGGAATTGCCGGTAAGCGAACCGATCGCCTGCTGCATCGACGTTAAAATCTGTTTTTGCCACAAGGCGCGCTTGATCGGGATTTCGATATCGCACTGCATATCCGCGCCATCAAAGACCGCCTTGATCTGCGGCAGCACGTCATCCAGATTGCCGTCATTATCGCCGATCACACTGCGGAACGTCCCCGCCGATTTAATATCGGTATCCGATTGTTTGTTCAGCCCGGAATAGGAGATCGCGCCAATCGTCGTGTTGTCGGGAAACGCCTTTTGTAGCAAATCATAATGCTGCACCCCGTTTTGAATAGACATCAGCCAGGTTGACGGCTTCAAACACGCGCGCACAGTTTCAAACGCGTTCACAAGGTCATAGACTTTCGTACAGAAAATAATCAAATCGAAATCATGATCCGCGTTTACAGTCGTCAGCGCGGACAACGTGTAATCTTCGGTCTTGTCGGGATAATGAATCGTCACAGGCCCGTTATTGACAGCAGCCGCATGGTCGTCGCGACGTACCAGCAAAGTGACGCTGTCTGCCGCTTTCGATAAATATGATCCGTAAGTGGTGCCGATCGCACCCCCGCCAACGATTAAAATATTCATGCGTAACTCCATCCGTCATCCCGTTGGCATGCGTGAAACGCATTTGCACGAACGGGATCCGGAATAAAGACAGCGGCCAAGCCGCTGACATATGGATCCCCGCCGTATAAACTTACTACGCTCGTCGCGGGGATGACGTAAACGTCAATTTAAGCGGCTTTGTCGTTCACGCCAAGTTTTTCCTGTAACGACGTGGACGATGTTGTGTATTGGAAACGCAGCTTTTTATCCGGATAGACGTAAGCGAAGGCTTTTTGCGCCATCAGCGCCCCTTCATGGAAGCCGGATAAAATCAGCTTCAGCTTGCCCGGATACCAGTTGATATCGCCGATGGAAAAGATGCCCGGCGTATCGGTTTCAAATTTTTCCGTATCCACCGGAATAAGGTTTTCATGCAGGTTCAGCCCGAAATTCGCAATCGGCCCCAGTTTCATGGTGAGACCGTAAAACACCAGCAGGCAGCTCCCTGCAACATCGTAAGCCTCGCCATCTTTGGGTTTTATGCGCAAACCCTCCACCTGTCCGTTCGAACCGATAATCTTTTCCGGCGTACCGATTTCCAGCTTCGCCTTGCCGGCATCGACCAGTTCCATGAATTTATTCACGCTGTCCGGTGCTGCGCGGAAATCCGGACGGCGGTGAACCAGCGTCACGCTGTTCGCTTCCGGCTGAAGGGTATTCGCCCAGTCGAGCGCGGAATCCCCGCCCCCGCAGATAATCAGATCCTTGCCCTTGAACACTTCCCTTTGACGAACGGCATAAAACAGGGACTGTCCGGCAAAATCGTCTTCGCCTTCCATATTCATTTTTTTCGGCATGAACGACCCGCCGCCCGCGGCAATCACGATAACAGGCGCTTCTATTGTCGTGCCCATGTCGGTTGCAACCTGCCAGTTGCCGTTTTCCAGCTTTGTGCAGCTTTCGGCCATCTGGTTCAGGTGGAAGGTCGGGTGGAACGGTTGAATCTGTTCCATCAGTTTGTCGGTGAGCCCCTGCCCCGAAATTTCGGGATAGCCGGGAATATCGTAAATCGGTTTTTCGGGGTACAGCTCCGCGCATTGCCCGCCCGGACGGTCGAGGATATCAATCAGGTGCGCCTTCATATCCAGCAGCCCCAGTTCGAACACCGCGAACAAGCCGACAGGCCCCGCACCGATAATAATGACATCTGTTTTGTGCATAGTATCACTCATCCAAAATACTCCGGTAATATCCGCGCCAGACTGGAGCGTACACGTTCATGCACCGGCTGGTCACTGTCAGGCCGCTGAAAAGCCTGCCCCGTGACCGTTTCATACAACTTGATATATTTCTCGCTGAATTCCTTCAATGTCTCATCAGGAATATCGGGAACGGGTTCGTTATACGGATCGCACCGCGCGGTAATCCAAAGCCGCAAAAATTCCTTATCCAGGCTGTCCGGTTCTTCGCCCGCCGCCATACGCTGCGCATAGCTGTCCGCAAACCAGAAACGGCTGGAATCCGGCGTATGCACTTCATCCGCCAGTGTAATCCGCCCGTCATCATCCAGACCGAATTCATATTTTGTATCGACAAGGATCAAACCGTTCTGCGCCGCAATCTCGCGCCCGCGCGCAAACACGGCCAAACTCACCCGCGCCAGCTCATCCCATTGTTCCTGTGACAGCAAACCCTTCGCCACAATATCTTCGGGCGTGATCGGAACATCATGCGCGCCCTGGTCCCCCTTGGTGGTCGGCGTCAAAATCGTTTGCGGCAGTTTGGCGTTCTTCGTCAATCCTTCCGGAAAGTCGATGCCGTACATATGACGCTCCCCGCGCTTGTACATCGGCCAGATACTGGTTTCCGTCGAACCGGTCATATAATCGCGCACCACCATTTCCACCGGCAACATCGTCAGTTTTTTGGCGATGATGGCATTCGGGTCTGGATAATCCAGCACATGGTTGGGGCATATATCAGCGGTTTTATCGAACCAGAACCGCGCCGTCTGGTTCAAAACCTGCCCCTTATAGGGCACAGCAGACAAAACAAGATCGAAGGCAGATTGCCGGTCGGTCGCAACCATCACCCGCCGCCCGTCCGGCAAATCATAGGAATCACGGACCTTCCCCTTATAATAGCCGGGAAGTTCCGGAAAATGCGCTTGCGTCATGCACAAGCCGTTCATATCTGTTTTGTGTTTCTCGCTCATGCGCGATATAAAGGCTTTCTTTGGAAAGTTTGTCAATAATGTCTCAGCAGAAAACAACCGCATACTGGCTCTTATTCGTCGCCTTCATGGTGTTGATGATGGCCGTAATCGGCGCTATCACCCGTCTGACCGAAAGCGGCCTGTCTATCGTTGAGTGGCAACCGCTGATCGGTGTGATCCCGCCATTATCGGATGCAGACTGGCAGGACGTTTTCGCCCAGTACCAGCAAACACCGGAATACCAGAAAAAGAATTTTGGTATGGAACTGGACGAATTCAAGCTGATTTTCTTCTGGGAATGGTTGCACCGGCTGTGGGGGCGCCTGATCGGCGCGGCCATCGCGTTGCCGCTGATTGTCTTCGCCATCCGCAAAATTATCCCGAAGGGGTACGGAATGAAAATATTTGCCGTCGGCTGCCTTGTCGGGCTTCAGGGCGCGATGGGCTGGTACATGGTGCAAAGCGGATTAATCGACCGTCCGTCTGTCTCGCATTTCCGGCTGGCCGCGCATTTATCGCTAGCCTTCATTATATACGGCTGCCTGCTCTGGCTCGCCTTTGACCTGCTGCGCGGTGACAAGACACCCGTAAAATTCTGTATCCGCCGCCATGGATGGACGGCCCTACTGCTCGCCGCGGTGACGGTTGTATGGGGCGCATTTACCGCCGGGCTGGATGCCGGTTTGCTATACAACACATTTCCGATGATGGACGGAAAATTCCACCCGGCAGGCGCGCCGGACATTTTAAACGAACACGGGTGGGTGCAGTTCACCCACCGCTGGCTGGCTATCGCCACCGGCATTACAGCCATCGCCTTTGCCTTCCGCGTTAAAAGCTGGATGCTCGCCGGGATGGTAACCCTGCAAATCGGGCTGGGTATTTCCACGTTACTGACACAGGTATGGATTCCCCTTGCCACCATTCATCAGGCGGGGGCGTTCTTGTTAATTGGAATTTTGTTATATGAAATACATGGCCTGAAGAAACTCAGCCAATAACACCGTCCCGGGATAAACACTCGATATAATATTCAAGATAGCTTTGCACCGACTTCGTGCGCGTAAAGTTATCCTGATAGTTTTCCAGCCCCTTTTCCACGATTGTATCCCGTAGCACCGTATCGTTTTGTAATGTGCGTACCGCGTTCACCAGCGCCTGCACGTCGTCTTTGGGGATCATCAGGCAGTCTTGTTTATCCGTACAGAATTGCGACGGCCCGTCAGCGTCAGAAACGATCACAGGCGTTTTTTGCTGCCACGCCTGCGCAAATACTGTACCGAACGGTTCGTATCTGGATGCAAAAACACAAATGTCAGCGGCCTGTAACAATGCCGCACGGTCGGTCCGCCAGCCAAGGAAACGCACCTGTTCTTCCACATTCAAATCTTCGGCCTGTTTCATCAGGGAATCGCGTTCCGGCCCGTCCCCGGCCATCCACACATAAACATCCGGCATCTCCTTCACCGCCCGCAACACGATGTCCAGTGCCTTGCTTTTGTGAAAGCGCGCAAGCGTCAACAAGACCGTCGCGTCCTTGGGTGTCTGTAAATCACCGCGGTCAACAGGCACGTCCGTGTCTTCCGTTTCCGCAAAATTATTGATGTGTCGGATTTTTTCGGCGGCAAACCCCAAATCAACCAGATGGCGTTTCAGGTCAGGGGTAATCGTTGTAAAATAATCAGTATTCTTGAAATTCTTTTTCTTGTAGTACCCGCCAAGACGCGAAAAGACAAGGTAACGCTGCTCTGACTTTAGCTGTCGCCAATTCGGTGTTTTCTTCGCCGCGCGCGCCATCCATGTCTGCACAATCAAGGGCTTTGTCTTCTTGATAATCTGCCCCAGCGCCCAAGGCGTATAAACATCCATCGCCCCGCCAAACGGCAGGGTATGCACGGGGATGCCCGCTTCTTCCAGCAAGGGAACACGCACCGGATTGGCGCGGGTCACAACTTCTACGTCCTCCCCCGCTTCGTGCATTGCAATCGCCATATCCACGCAGGCCATTTCAGCCCCGCCGTTTTTGGCCCCTGCCATAACATGAAGAATTTTCATCGGAAATCTTTATATCTAGTTTCTGGGTTCCTGACGGATAAGGCTTTCAGGCAGCAATACGGCTTGCATCAGGCGTAGCATGTCTTCTTCCGTCCGGTCCATGCTGAGCAGCAGCTTGTTGCAGGCTTCCGGCGTCGTCACCACTTTCTTGTCGATCGCGGCCTGCTGAAAGTCATAGGCCTCGTCATTCATGTCCAGCATGTCCATGAACGTACCCAGTTCGACAACCGTCTGCTGTTTGATTTCCTGTTTCAGGTAAGATTCCGCAGTCCGCAGGATCGGGTCAACAGAATCCGTCCAGGCATTGTAACGCGTATGCATCTGATCCTGCATATCGGGATTGGCCTGTCCGCATTCCTGCACAGCTTTCCCGACATCTTTTTTCACAATGCGGATCGCGCGGATCAGTCCGTATTTGTTACGCAAAATAAAATAGGTTTCCTTGCCCTGATCATCCAACCCCGCAACCACAGCGCTTTCCGCCGCCATCCATTTGGTAATCGGGGTTTCCGGTTGTGGCTGTGCTGCTGGCTGTTCTTCCTGTGCATAGGCAGGCAGGATAAAAAACAGGGCCATAAAAAAGCATAATATGCGCATAGGAATTCCTTCGACGGTTATTATTCTATTTTAGCTTTACAGCATATCGGCGCGCAAAAAAAGACCGCCGGGTAAAAACCCGGCGGCTAAGGGGACGAACAGTCCAATCTATCTGCATACCCGGCTAGGGTGAGATCTGCGGGGCAACGTGACCTTGCCGGGCAGATAGACGAACACACACAACCTCTAAAGTACCGCCCTTCATCCTTCCTATCTTAAGGGTCTCCTTCCCGGAAGACCCATCCTCGTCTAAGCTGTAAGAACCAATCGGTACCCAATACCCAAAAACTTTTTTTAAACTTCGCTCAAAATCGTTTAAAACTTGTTCTAATTTTTATTGTAATTATGGAAAGTTAAGAGGGGTTAAAATTTACCTGCAATTTTATCTATGTCACGGAAGCAAAAACCAATAAAAACAAGGGCTTAGTTTCCCAAGCCCTTGCATCTCTAAAATTTTTTATAAATATTTTTCAATTTATTCGATAATTTTATTCCACCAGCCTTTTTTCTTGTCTTTCGGCGCTTCATTTACGACTTCATAGTCCTTTGGCGCAGTGTCGGCAGGCTTGCTGTCATTGGACGCTTTCGGCTTTTCTGCTTTCTCGGTCTTGGCGTTTTTTTTATCCGGCTCAGACTCCTTTGGCTCATCAGACGATGCCTTGTCGGCCTTGGGCTTGCGCCCGCGCGGCTTCTTCGGCTTTTCCTCGTCACTGCCCTTATCGTCAGCAGCATTATCGTCTTTCTTGGTTTTAGCAGGCGCTTTTTTGGCGCTGCGGGCAGGTTTCTTCTTATTACCGTCCGCATCATCGTCCGCGTCCTTGGAAGCAGGCTTGTTGTCGTCCTTGTCGCCGGACTGGTCCGCATCATCGTCGTTTCTGTTGCGCCCGCGGCGGTTTCGTCCCCCACGGCGTCCACGGCGGCGTCCGCCACGTTCGGATGACGGCTTGTCGTCCTTGGCCGGTGAATCATTGTCACCATCGTCGCTGTCACTGTCCTCGGCTTCCTCGTCCTCGCCTTTTTTGCGCAGGACCTGGATTTCGTAACCTACCAGTTTCAGTTCGTCATTGATGGTCATATGGACCGTAAAGCCATAGCGCGCTTCGATATCCGCAAGCATCGCACGCTTGTTGTTCAGGATATACAAAGCGATATCGTTCGGGATGCTTAAAGAAATCGCCGCAGCCTTGCCCTTGATACCCTCTTCTTCCAGAGCGCGCAGCGCACGGATAGCGGCGGCATCATCGGTACGGACATAACCAACACCCTGACATTCACTGCACTGCTTGAACATCGCTTCGGTCAAAGACGGGTTCAGGCGCTGACGTGATAATTCCAGCAATCCGAAGGACGAGATACGCCCCACCTGGATCCGCGCCCGGTCCGAAGACAACGCATCGCGGATTTTCTTTTCAACCTTGCGGTTATTGCGGCGGTCTTCCATATCGATAAAGTCGACAACCACAAGCCCGCCAAGGTCACGCAAACGCAACTGGCGTGCGACTTCTTCCGCCGCTTCCAGATTTGTTTTCAGCGCCGTTTCCTCGATATGGCGCTCCTTGGTCGCACGACCGGAGTTCACATCGACAGACACCAGAGCTTCCGTCGGGTTGATCACAAGATAACCGCCGGATTTCAACGTCACGGACGGTTCGCCGATTTCTGCGATCTGCTTTTCCACCTTGTAATGGTGGAACATCGGCACGCGGTCGTCCTTATATTCCTTTACCCGTTTCACATGCGACGGGATCAGCATTTTCATGAAATCACGCGCAGCCTTGTACCCTTCATCGCCGGACACATGGATTTCATCAATGTCCTTGGCATACAGGTCACGGATAGAGCGCTTGATCAGGTTGCCTTCTTCATACACCACGGACGGTGCAGACGATTGCAGAGTCAGTTCACGGATATTGTTCCATAAGCGTAACAGGTAATCGAGGTCGCGTTTGATCTCCGCCTTCGTGCGCTGCACACCGGCAGTCCGCAGGATCACGGACATGCCTTCCGGCACGTTCAGATCATCCAGCACTTCCTTCATGCGCTTGCGGTCCTGGTAATTCGCAATCTTGCGCGATACGCCGCCCGCACGCGGGGAATTCGGCATCAATACGCAGTAACGGCCCGGCAGCGACAGGTAAGATGTCACGGCAGCGCCCTTGTTACCGCGCTCTTCCTTCGACACCTGGACCAGCATAATCTGGCCGCGTTTAATCACTTCCTGAATTTTGTACTGGCGGCGCACGTTAAAACGGAACGGGCGGTCATTATCCGCCCCGTCGCCACCGACCATTTCAACCTTGCGGGAATCCATGTTGGAACGGCGTCCGCCGCGCCCGCCTTTATTATTACGGTTGTTATTGCGTCCGCCACGGCCACGGCGGCCACGCCCGCCACGGCGCTTGTTGTTACCATCGACGTCTTGTTCTTCCTCGGGAATAACATTGCCGTTCGGGTCGGCCGTTTCGGTGTCAGTGTCAGCATCGTCTTCTGTGCTGTCATCCTCATCATCAGCGTTGCCTTCGGTCGGTTTATCGTCGCCGCCGACTTCTACGATATCGTCTTCATCGTCATCCGCATCGTCGGCTTCTACGGCCGTTTCCTCGTCGCCGCTGTCATCCTCATCATCGTCCGTATGCTGGTCATGTTCTTCCAATTCCGCCTGTTGCGCGGCCAAAAAGGCTTCGCGGTCGGCGACTGGGATACGGAAGTAATCAGGGTGAATTTCAGAAAACGGCAGGAACCCGTGACGGTTTCCGCCGAAATTAACGAACGCAGCCTGCAGGGACGGTTCCACCCTGGTCACTTTCGCCAGATAGATACTGCCCTTCATTTGTTTGCGAACGATGCTTTCGTAATCGAATTCGGCAAGCGTGATGCCATCGACAACGGCAACCCGTGTCTCTTCGGCATGGGTTGCGTCAATCAACATTTTTTTAGCCATTGTAATCTCCAAATAGCGCTGCTGCCGGCCCCCCTCATGCGACAATGAGGCTAGGCGGCGCTAGCGCAACATAATGTTACGTTAATCCAGTACGTCCTGACCGGCGGTGGTTTTGTGGGTCGCAACGGTTTTACTGTTACATCTTGCGTGAACCAACACCGTATGGCTTTCAGCCTGAAACAAGACTGTTCTTTCACCCGTTGCAATTCGCGAAACTCTAACAAATTCAGGTACTTAATTGTACCGACTGCGTAATCACAACGTGTCGCGAAAAGCACAATACTCCGCCGCCGCTTTTTTCACAACAACAATTTGCACCATTCATAAAAACACCTTATTTGCCTTTCACTT
>JAUHXT010000013.1 GCA_030426925.1 Alphaproteobacteria bacterium
CATCTATATTACTATCGTTTTTGAAATCCCAATAATGCCATTCTGCTGTTATTATAGGCGACTTAATTTGAGATGTTTTAGATTTCCCATGCTCAATGAGTTCAATGAGCCTTTTACCAAATTCATTGGCCTTATGTTTGCGTACTGTCGCCTTTTCGCCATCTTGTTCTAAAGAATATTTAATCTGCCGATGCTGCCGGATATCAAAAGGTAAATCTTCATTGTTGTCGTAGTAATGCTCATTGCAAAATAAAATAATTCTATCCCAGCCTAGTAAAGCTATCGCATATCCAAGCTCTAGCATTACATTAGGGTTTGGTGAAGGTCTCTGTCCTTTTGCTTTGTCGCCGGTAACAATCGAAATATCAGCAACAAAAGCATCACTGGTTCTTATTTTTTCAATAATCGTGCTGGTGATATTTGGTGAGCCAGGAATATTTTGTGTGTCACGGTCAATGCTGGGTTCAAGTTCATACCTATCATTATTTTGAAAATCCTTAATCGCTTTTTCAATGACGCTCTGAATAAAGCCTCTGTTCGTATTATTGGGCAAGTCAGACTGCCATGAATAAAATATTGTGTACTTCATATTTTTAAATCCAAAATTGCGAGCCAAATTAAATAATTAACCCACATCTTCCGCTTTTTCCAGATCCTCATGCTCAAACGCAGAGGTCATAAAGTCCGTTTCCTTCGCATTCAGCCCGAGCCGTTTGGCCACATCACGCCATGTTTTGACAGCAGCAGCGACTTCACCGGCAATGGCGCGGGCGCGGTTTTTGTCCAGGCGAAATTCTTTGGCAACGGCCAGTGCCGTATCCAGTGACGCGGTGCTGTCATCCAGATCTATGGCGGTGGACAGAATGCGCGGTTTAGTTTCCACGGGCGTGGGGTTCATGTCATAGGCTGGGGACAGCCGCCAGCCCTTATGCCGCTCATAAATAAAACCGTGATTGCGCAGGTGATCATCAACATTGGAAATCAGAACGGTGAAAACAATCCGCCGCCACAGCTGCTCCATATCCCGCTCAGGCTGCGCGCCATACTGCGCCAGCGCATAACCAATCTCCAGATAGCTGTGCTGTTCATTGTCCCGCGCGCCAAGCATGCTCATGGCGGATAGAAACGGAATGCGCTCTTCGCGCACGCGATCAAAACGACGGATTATCAACACCGATTTGTCGGTTATGCGCTCCAGCCGCCACTCCGGCACATCAATCCCCGCCTGCTGTGCCAGCGTGAGGGCAACGGCTTCCCAAACCACGACATTATGCTCATCATCTTTGCGCGGAAATTTTGCGATGGATAACTGCCCGTCCTGATCCCGCACGGAGGCTTTCGGGCGCGCACCACCGAGAGAGGAACCGGGCGCCAGTAACAGCCTTAAATCCTCGGCGCTTTCTTCATCGTCCAAAAAACGCTGCGTGGCCGATAACAGGCGCGGCAAGTCAATCAAGGGCGGGATGGTTTTGCCTTTCTGTGCCAGATACGGCCCCTCTGGCTGCTCTGAGAAACGCAAAGCACCCTGACGGGCTTCGTCATTCACACCAAGCAGGAAATCAAGTTCGCTCAATGTCTGCGCCGGGGCATTATCTGCTTTTGCCCTTTGGCTTTCGGCGCGGCGCATCAACACGCGCCCCCAGCGGTCTGGCGCGGAATCACCAATGGCACCAAACAGTGACTGCCCGGCCTGCGTATGAAACTGCCCCTCCATCAGCTTTAGGGCTGGCTCCAGCGCAAAACGCTCATCGCGCGCCAGCCAGGTTTCATCATATTCAAATGAAGCACTCTCACGGCCTTTGCGCTGATGAAACCAGAGCCGGCCAACCGGATGCGTTTCGATGCCCAACATCATGGAAACATAAATTTCACGACTGCTCATTGTTTTGCCCCATCTTTATCCTTTGAGGGGAGGCGCACGCGCTTGGGCAGATGCTCCTCTTCCAGCGCGCGCCCTGTTAGATCGTGCCGCGCATCGACCAGATCGGACAGACGCTCAACCATACCCAGCGCAAAAATCACACCGGCATAAGAGGCCATGCCCACACTGGCATCCCCTTGCTCGATTTTGACCAGCGTACGCTGTGAAATATCGGCGCGCTCTGCCAGCAGCTTGAGCGGAATACGCCGCCGCCGCCGCGCATCACTGATATCCTGCCCCAGCTTGCGCATGGCTTTTTGAACCGGTATGGGAAGAGATTTGCTCATTTGATCCTCTAAAATGCACAATAATGCATACTATAATCTATAATAAGCATGATAGTGCATTTTAAGATAATTGTAAAGTTATGTGAGAATTAGATGCATGATAGTGCATGATTATCGATTTAGAGTGCATGATTATCGATTTAGAGTGCATGATTATCGATTTAGAGTGCATTATCATGCACTTAATGTTGCGAATTCCAGAGCCTTTAGAAAGGCTCTGCCTTTCTGGGCTGACGGCGTTTCGGTTTATTTTTGTGACCGTAACGGTACTAATAGTACCGTTACGGCGACAAATTTAAACACCAGAGCGATAAAACTTCTCGCCATCCAACTTAAAGAAAGAAGATGCACAGTATTTATCAGTTGTGAAATTTTCTGTGTGACGGACTCATGCTAAGATTAACCCATGCCTCATGGACACACAAAATTTCCATCTATAGGAAACTGTATCTATTGTAATTCGTCAGACGATGTTTTGACGGATGAACATATTGTTCCATACTTTTTAGGAGGGAAGCACGTCCTCGTTAAAGCCAGTTGCGAAAACTGCGCTAATATTACAAAAAAATTTGAACAAGACGTTGCGCGCGAGCTTTGGGGAGATGCACGCAATAGCTACAACGCACCATCTAGAAGAAAGAAAGAAAAACCAACGCACATTTCATTATCGGACCCTACAGGGGAAGGTCAAATCATTACTGTTCCTTATAAGGAATACCCTGGAGGGTTTGTTTTTTATTATATGCCACAAGCAGGCAGTTTTTATGATTTTCCTGCTAATGTCGATTTATCACATATGTGGCAATTGAAAGTTATTGCGGACGATGAACGCCTTAAAAACTTTGAACAGAAGCACCCAAAACGCACCACTATAAAATTTCGACATGTACCGGAAAGTTTTGGTCGTTTTATTGCCAAAATTGGATATTGCCAAGCCTTAACGCTTTTAAGTCCGGAAGATTTTGAGCCTGTATGCCTGCCATACATTATGGGGGAAGAGAAGAATGTGTCATATATTGTGGGGCAAAATCCAGATGAAGATACCCCCATATCTGATCTAGGCTATAAATTAAGCTCCCTGTATCATGGTACAAAATTTAAAGGAAAAATCATTTCTGAAGTTCGTCTATTGGCAAATAATCAGACTCCTACATATCATGTGGTTGTAGGAAGTGTTGAAACTGAAGAGCGAGTTTCTAATGTTTTGAAAAAAATGGGGTTTTTTGATCAAAAACCTTGAAAATACACTGTTCTACATATCTTTCTGAAAATCTCCCTCGTATCCCCCGGTAGGCAACCGCTCTTATTTTCACTGATTTTCGAAGGGGTTGTCAGGAATTTGCTTCCGGATTGCTTCCAAATCCGATGCAGGGTATCGATCTGTATCGCATCGAAACGACCGTTAAGTCATTGAAATATAAAGGAAAAAATTGGTTGCGGGAGTAGGATTTGAACCTACGACCTTCAGGTTATGAGCCTGACGAGCTACCGGGCTGCTCCATCCCGCGACAATGAAATATGGAAAACAAAGGGTGTTTTCCGCAGCTGAGGGCTGATATATAGCCCCCGCGCCGCATAAAATCAAGCCTGTGCGGGGATTTTATTTTGTTCGCCGCCTGACGCCTGCGCCGTTGGCGCCACGGGGTACGGGAATAGTTCGTCCATCGGCACGGAACGCCCGTTCCCCTGTACAATCCGCACATGATAGCGTTTGAGGCGCCGCGGCTCCGGCACACCGCAGGAATGGGCAATCGTCTCCACCTCATGCACCATGTTCTGGCAGTAATTGGCAACCTTCACCGACTTGTCTTCGGGGTTCAATCCTTTTTGCAGCCGCGGATTATGCGTGGTCACGCCAGTGGGGCAGGTATTTTTGTTGCACTTCATCGCCTGGATACACCCAAGCGCAAACATGAACCCGCGCGCGTTATTGATAAAGTCGGCGCCCGCACACAAAGCCCACGCGACATCCGACGGAGTAATCAACTTGCCGGAGGCAATAATGCGGATGCGGTCTTTCAAATCATACCGGTGTAATATGTCCGCCACCATCGGCAGGGATTCTTTCAACGTCAAACCGACATTGTCCATAAGCGGCATTGGCGCGGCTCCCGTGCCCCCGTCGCCCCCGTCAACGGTAATGAAGTCAGGCGCGCTTTCTATCCCGCGCGTATGTATTTCCTGACATAACGTCTCCAGCCATCCATAAGCCCCGATCACGGACTTGAACCCCACCGGCTTGCCCGTTACCTCGCGCACATGGGTTATGAAATCGAGCAGGTCGCTCACCGTATCAATCTCCGGATGGCGGTTGGGCGAAATGGAATCCTGCCCCACCGGGATTCCGCGTATCATCGAAATCTGCTCCGTCACTTTCGCACCGGGAAGAATACCGCCCTTGCCCGGCTTTGCACCCTGCGACAACTTCACCTCGAACATCCGCACCGTATCGTGCGCGGCAACCTCCCTCAGCTTGTCATCGCTCAGGCCGCCTTCCGGGCTGCGCACACCGTATTTTGCCGTTCCGATCTGGAAAACAATATCGCATCCGCCCTCCAGGTGATACGGCGACAAACCACCCTCCCCCGTGTTCATCCAGCATCCGGCCAGCGCCGCCCCCTTGGATAGCGCGCGTACAGCCGGCGTAGACAGCGCGCCATAACTCATCCCCGATATATTGAACAGCGACTTGGCGTTATACGGCATGCGGCAATACGGGCCGATCTTTAACGGCTCGCTCACGGCCGCATCGGTTTCCAGCGTCGGAAACGGGCAGTTCACAAAAATAGCCGTCCCGGCAGGGGTCAGGTTTTTCGTCGAACCGAAAGCAATCGTATTGTCATGCCCCTTGCCTGATCGCTTGACCCAGTCGCGCTCCGCCCGGTTGAACGGCATTTCCTCGCGGTCCATGGCAAAGAAATACTGCCGGAAGAATTCCCCCAAAGTGATGAAAATGTCGCGAAAGCGCCCGATAACAGGATAATTGCGCCGCACCGCATCGCGGGTCTGGACAATATCGGCAATAAAAAGGACCAGCAACGCCAACGCGGCAAGCCCGATCATGAAAATAAAGAGTGTGGTCACAAGTTCCAGGCCCTGCGCCACCCAGTTTGGAAGCATCACCATGGCAATTTCCCTTTGTTTGCCCTATGGTATTCAAGCCTAAACCCAAAAAGGTTACACAGGCAATTTTATATTTTTTTCGCCAAAAATCGAAAGCGGCTTGCATAAATCTTTGCTATGCTTTTAAAGGACATCATGAACGCGCACGCGCGCACCGCATATATTCTTTTTTTGGGTAAAACGGCATGAAAACAATACTGGCTACCACATGGCCTCTCTTGATCGGGATTTTCCTGATTATGATGGGTCACGGGCTGCAAAGCACCCTGCTGGGCTTACGCGCCAGTGCCGAAGGCTTTTCGGTGACCGCAACCGGTTTCATCATGTCGCTGTATTTCCTCGGGTTCCTAATCGGGTCCTGGCGCATCCCGAAAATGATCGAAGGGGTCGGCCACATCCGTGTCTTTACCGCTATGGCGTCGCTGGCCTCCGTGACCATCCTGATGCACGGCGTGTTTGTCGATGAATGGCTGTGGGGTCTGGTGCGTGTCGTTACCGGCTTTACCTTCGCCGGACTTTTCATTGTCACGGAAAGCTGGCTGAACGACGCCACGACCAATGAAACACGCGGCAAGATTTTTGCATCATATCTGATGCTGATTAACCTCGGTCTGTTTTCGGGACAGTATTTTATCGGCGTCGCCTCTATCGAAACGCTGGGGCTTTTTGTTCTGGTCTCCGTTCTTGTATCCTTTGCCGTGACCCCGATTGCGCTAAGCCGCCGCCCGGCACCGTCCTTTGATGTCATAGAACCTTTTCCATTAAAACGCCTGCTCGGTATTTCTCCGCTCGGCGTCATCGGGATTTTCGCAACCGGCGTGTGCGGCGGCACGTTCTTTATGATCGGAGCGGTGGTCATGGTAAACTTGGGCTTCGCGCCGGACAAGGCCGCGCACTTTGTTGCCGCCTATGTTCTGGGCAGTGCGATCCTTCCGTTCTTCGCCGGACTGCTGTCGGACAAGCTGGGGCGCCGCCGTGTCATCATCGGTAACGCGACACTCGGAACAATCGCCGTCGCCTGCGGCTTTTTCGTCGACCCCAAATATCTGTATATCATTTCATTTTTCAGCGGCGGCCTGATCGTGTCCCTGTACGGCCTTTGCATCGCCTATATGAACGACCACCTGGAACCACAGCAATTTGTTTCCGCCAGCGCGGCCATGATTTTGATCAACGCATTCGGCGCCTTCTTCGGCCCTGTGATTTCAACCATCTTAATGCAAATGTTTGGAACGCAATCCTTCTTCGCCTTCCTTGCCGGCGTGATGATGAGCGTCAGCATCTTCGGTCTGTACCGCAGTTTCCAGACCAAGGCCATCCCGATCGAAGAACAGGCAGACTTCATGCCCATGCCGCAAAACACGGCCGCCACTGTTATTCAGATCGTAGAGGAAGATCCGAACGAAGAAGACGAAGCGGAAGAATTCATCATCCGCTCCGGCACTTGATACACCATAATTTCAAAGCAAACAGCGTTTTCGTTCGGACAGGCACGAGGAGTGAAGTGTACAAAACGTACACGAACGACGAAGTAACGCATCCGGGCGGAAACGATGGAAGCTCAGAGCAAACAGCGTTTTATTTAGGGCAGGCGCAAGGAACGAATTGTACAATGAGTACATGAGTGACGCAGCAACGAACCCCAAATGAAACGATGAAAGCTCTAGGCTGCGTCTTTTTGTTTGAGACGGTCTATGCCTTCCAGAACCAGTTTCTTGGCTTCCTCGGCATCGCCCCAGCGAATGGTTTTTGACCACTTGCCTTTTTCAAGGTCTTTGTAGTGCGTAAAGAAATGCTCGATCTGCTCGCGCAAAATCGGGCGTAAATCTTCGTAAGTGTCAACATTGTCATGGTACGGGTGCAGCTTGGGCACGGGTACACCGATAATTTTCTCGTCCATTCCGCTTTCATCTTCCATGACCAGGACACCAACCGGACGGCACGGCATCACAACACCCGGCATCACCGGTGTACGGCCGACAACCAGGATATCAACCGGGTCGCCGTCATCGGACAGCGTATGCGGAATAAACCCGTAATTGCCAGGGTAATACATGGCTGTATGCAGGAAACGGTCGACGAACATCAGGCCGGATTCTTTGTCCAGTTCGTATTTCACCGGGTCGCCCCCCATCGGGTTTTCGATGATGGCGTGAACCTCGTCCGGAACGTTCGGTCCGGTGGAAATTTTAGAATATGACATGCTACCCTCTTATCTTACATAATGTCGGAACGGACTATTGCCCAAATCCCCGAAATCTTCAAGCCAAAATCTAAAAAGAATTGATTTCGTTTATCTTTTTCTTGATGTCGTCGATGCTTGGCCGGACTTTGAAATCCCCTTCGGCCAGCTTGGCCCGGATAATCTTGTCATTCCCGACGATATAGATGCCCGGATGCGGCACGCCATAGGCAAAGGTCCCGATCGCATGCTCGGTATTCAGAATGCCGAAAGCCTTGATAATATCGGATCCCGGATCGGACAGCATCGTATATTCGATATCGCTTTTCTTGGCAAAATGGTCCAGCTTCTCGACACTGTCATAACTCACCGTGACGACCGGGTAGCCCAGTTGCTCCAGCTCCGCTTCCGCGTCACGCAATTCATTCAGCTGTAACTGGCAATACGGGCACCAGTCGGCGGACCGCACGAATACCAGCGTCATGCCCTTTTGTCCTTTCAGGGTATCAAAGGACTGCTCCTCACCGTTCTGGTCTTTGGCGGTTAAATCATGGGGAATTTCATCGCCGATACCGGCCGGGGCATCCGCAATCGCCGGCAGGGCAATCAGGCACAATATGACGGCAAGAAAAATGTAAACACGGGTCATGGACTTAACTCCTGCTAGGGGATAATGGCCGGATCATACCGCGCTTTCTCCTCAAAACCAAGCGTGGAAATATTAGGCAGCCTGATAAGCAAAAGAAGCGTCCTGCTTTTTGCTTGCGCCTTTCCATTGCGCCATCCTGCCTGGAACAACATCGTCATAACTGACAACGCTAACAGCTATACCTGCGGCTTCAGCATATCCCCTTAAATGTCCGGCAACAGACAATGTCGTGTCTCCATTATACATGGACGCATAAACCGCCCGTTCGTCCGCATCCGCCGAATAAATATAATTAATCGTGATCGGATCAATGGGATCACCAAGGTTAATATTGATATCGCCGATTGTCGCGCCGTTACCCAAATGAAACTTGGCAACAGGGTCCGTACCCTGTGATAAATAATCAAGAACGCTTTGTTTGATCTCTGTGCCCGTCATCTCGTTAAACGCATCTTTTGGGATCACTTTGTATAGGTCACGGATGGGCGATAGCGTGCTGACCAGAACTGCCCCATTAAAGTCTTCGGCAAGCCTCTTGACCAGCTCAACACCCGCCTTGCCAACCGGCCCACCGCTGATCGTGTAAAAAATAACTGCATCCTGCTGCCTTTTACCCGCGCGTTTGTAACGCGTCGGCTCTTGGTCTTTCAATTCACCAACATGGCCGGGGATATCCTTAAAATGCGCATGCCCGTCACCATCGCGGTCCAGTTTGACTTTCTTGATAAAAATACCGGACAGGACAACAACACCGCTGTCGGTCTCCAGCCCCAGGACTTTAGTACCCTTGTCGGTTTTCGGTCCTCCGAAACGTTTTGCAAGAAATTCTTCAAGGGTAGGCAGCTTGTGAACGGCTTCGCTCTTAAAAAGCTGCTCATGGAAAAGCGTACTTGACTGCTTCGTAACATCAATCAGCTTCGCCGCACCCAGAAGCCGGGCTCCAATCGTATCGAGTTGCTGCGACAAGTCCTGAACGCGTTCCCTGTCTTTTTCGGCCTTGGCGGCCCTCAGCTCATTGCGAATACCCGTATATTCGCGTAAATCAGCCGTATTCTGCGCCAGCTCCTCTTCACTTGCCCGCATGCCCTTGGGCACATCCAGCAAAGACCGCTGCGCATTGTCTATTGCAGTTTTAAGGGAAAGAAGTCGAAGAAACCCAAGAAATCCCCGCGCATTGGGAGCAGGAATCCTTGCAAGACTATTGGCTAACATACCCATATCTATATCACCCTACCATTATCGCTTTAATTATTATGTCCAATCGTTTAGGGGATTGACGTTGAAAAGTCAATCATTTATTGCAATCAGCAGCTGCAAACAACCCTATCGAATGGCATGGAATTTGCTCTATTCAGGGATAAAATTCAACTTTTTAGGACAAAAATATGCCTCCGATCGTACGTATTCTCCTGGTTTTGGCGCTTTTCAGCCCGTTTTTGGCTGCCTGCACACAAATCAAGCAGGTCACGAACAAAATTGCCGCCGACTGGGACGAACAGTTCGGGGAACCGGATCCGGCCGAAAATCCTGAAAACTGGCATATCTATAATTTTGATACATTTATCTGCGATGGTGCGCGCCAGCTAGTCGTCAGCTTCAACCCCAACGGGACCAAAGCGTCGATCATGTTTGAGGAAAAACAACTGCTGATGACCCGCGACGTACCCGTCCTGCCGTTCGTCAGCCCGCCCTACGCCATGTATATTATGGAGGACGGCACGCTGCTCCTCGAAAAGCATTTCGACGTGATTTACAAACACTGCAAGCCGCTGGTGAACGACCCGGTGAAAAAGATGATGGTGGAAACGTATGAATTCACGCCGACCGCATCCCCCGAAGAAATGAAGGCCGACAAAATCTTCCGCGAACAGATGAAAAAATAAACCGTTCTAGCGGATAAAATAATACTGGTCCGGGTCCGGCGTGGTGCTTTTTAGCAGCCGGTCAATCTTTTGCACCAGCACACCATTCTGGAACGGCTTCACCAGGTAATCATTCGCGCCCAGCTGTAAACTGGCCTTAATCTGGTCCAGATGGTTTTCCGCTGACAGCATCATCACCGGGATATGCCGTGTGCGGTAATCCCTGCGCAAATCTTCCAGCAGTGTGTGTCCGTCATCATCCGGCAGTTTGCGGTCAAGAATAATAATATCCGGCACAAGCTTGGTAATCATAAGCCGTGCGTTTTTAACGGAAGAAGCACCAATGGTTTTGAGGCTGGTATGCCGCAGGGCATTTTTTACCAGATTGATAATAAACCCATTGTCATCGACAATAAGCACCGATTGTTTGTTCATCATAGATCCCACCCTTTTTATCAAGGTTTTCTTATATTGTGCGGGATTCAACTAAACAGCGCGTTAATTTTGGAAACAACGCTTATCAAAGTCCTTTAAAATTTTAGGAAATATCCTTATTCGCTCTGGCGTTTGCTGTACGGCTTGACGTTGGCTTCAAGGAAATCAATGATCGAACCGGCCACATCGGCGCCCGATGCACGCTCAATCCCGCGCAGGCCCGCGCACGAATTAATCTCGATCACCAGCGGCCCGTTTTTGGAACGCAAAATATCAACCCCCGCGACATCCAGTCCGATAACCTTGGCCGCCTTAACCGCAATCTTTCGCTCTTCTGCCGTGATTTTGACCGGACGGACATCCGCGCCCAATGCAACATTCGCGCGGAACTCTCCCTTTTGCGCAATACGCTCCATCGCCGCAACAACCTTGCCGCCTACCACATATAATCGCAAATCATGCCCGGCTGACTCTTCGATAAATTCCTGCACCAGTATATTCGCGTTCAACCCCTTGAATGCATTAATCACACTCACCGCTGCCGATTTCGTTTCGGCCAGCACAACCCCCTTGCCTTCCATCCCTTCAATCAACTTGGCGACCAGCGGCGCACCACCGACGGATTTTATCACGGCTTCCGTATTCTCCGGTGAATGGGCAAATCCTGTGACAGGCATCGGCACACCGTGCTTGGCAAAAATCTGCAACGTGCGTAACTTGTCCTGCGCCTTAATAATAGACAACGAATTATTGACCGGGAATACGCCCTGTAATTCAAACTGCCGCAATACGGCCGTTCCGTAAAACGTGATATCGGGAAGAATACGCGGGATAATCGCATCCAGCCCCGTAATTGCCTTCCCTTTTTGATGATACACATGGTGTTCGGATGACGTGATATTCACAAAACATTCATGCAGGTCGAGCGTAATAAACTCGTGCCCGCGCGCTTTCGCAACCTCTTCCAGCCGCTTGTGCGAATAAAACCCCTTCTTGGAAACCAAAAGCCCGATACGCATATGAAAACTCCCCTGATCGGAATAAAGAGAGAAGGTAATGATCTCTTTTCACCCAAAAAGCAAGCGGAAAAAACAGCGGCTTTTAACTCTTGAAACCGCGCCCGTTCCAAATAAATTGATAGGGAATTATAACTGCAAGGACACCCCAATGAAAATCAAAGATTCCACCGTTTTAGTCACTGGCGCGAACCGCGGCATTGGCAAGGCATATGCCGAAGCGTTCCGCGCCCACGGCGCAAGGAAAATTTATCTCGGCTCCCGCAACCCGGAAAATGTAAAGGACATGGTCGCCGAACACCCGGATGTTTACGTTCCTCTGGAACTCGATGTCACCAACCCGGCGCATATTGCCGCGGCGGCAAAACAGGCAGTAGATGTGCAAATCCTCGTGAACAATGCCGGCATCTTGTTTATGGAGGACGGGCTGACCGATCCGAAAGCGGCCGAAAACGCGCGTGAACAATTCGAAGTCAATTATATCGGCCCCCTGCTGATGACCCAGGCGTTCGCTCCGGTGCTAAAGAAAAACGGCGGCGGCACACTGGCCATCGTATCATCTATTGCAGGGCACGTGGTATTCCCGGCATTGCCAACTTACACAGCGTCCAAATTCGCGGCCAACGCTTTTATTCAGTCCGCAAGGCAGCATTTGACGGCGCAGGGTACGCACGTTGTCGGCGTCTACCCCGGCCCGATCGATACCGATATGGGCAAGGCCGTGGACATGGAAAAATTCCCGCCCTCGCTGGTCGCTGAAAAAACTATTGCTGCGATAGAAAAAAATGAACTCTCGGTGTTTCCGGATGATGCCTCGCAAGGGCTGTATGCCGCGCTGAAAGCGGACCCGGAGGCACTGGAACAGCAAATGGTCGACACCGCGCTGGAAGAAGCCGCTTAAAAAAGCAAAACGGTTCGGGGGGTTTTACCCCTGAACCGGCTGCGGCTGCATGGCAAGCATGCTTGCCATCATCGCTTTTTCGCGCTCGATCTTGTCTCTCAGCAGCTTTTGCACACGCCCCAGAAACTTGTCGTTCTGAAACGGTTTGACGACATAATCGTCGGCGCCCATGCCCAGGCTGTTTTCAATATGCCCGCCGCGGTTTTCTGCCGTCAGCATCATCACGGGGATGTGCGCCGTGCGCGGGCTGGTCTTGATCTGCTGTAACAGCGCATGGCCATCACCATCCGGTAAGCCGCGATCCAGTATAATCAAATCCGGCTCGTAGCGTATAACGGCGTTATACCCTTTCCTGATGCTTGAAACACTGTGGATTTCCATACCTGTTTGTTTCAGAACTTTTTTGACCAGTTCTATGATGAATTCATTGTCCTCGATAATAAGGACAGACGGCTTTCTACGTCCCATAATTCCCTCTCCCAAAACCCAAATTCCCTATGATCACTATCTCATAATTTTCATAATAAATTATTAGTTTTGATGGGATTTTATCTAAAATTCTATGTATTTCAGTAGGATACACAGCTATCACCGCCCGCAAAAAGCTGGTAGCGATGACAAAAAACCCCGAATAACCGGGTTATAAGGCATTGTTCTGTCAAAAATTGGTTTCCCGCAAAAAACAGCGCCCTCATCAGGCCTAAGAAGCCTTTTTAAACCGGATCGGGAAAATGCCGGGGGTCGTCTTTTTATAGTCTTCATACGCCTGCCCGATGGCATCGACAAGGTCGCGTTCCTCGTATTTATAGGTCACAACCCACACATATACCGTGGCAAGAATTGCATACAAAATGTGTGAAATACTCATCACCGGCGCTGCCCACACCATCATAATATGCCCCAGCGCAATTGGGTGGCGCACCATCTTATATACAAACCGGACGTAAAAACTGGGCTTTAACGGCTCTTTGGCGAAAACCTGTTTCAACCCGAACAACTCAAAATGATCGATACAAAACGTAGCCGCCACGACGATAAAAGCTCCCAATGCAAACGCGGCAATAACAGCGCCCGCCATTACACCGTTCATGGACCATAAAACGCCCTCAACCGGCTGCCACAAGACAATCATCAGCGCCATCGAAAGGTTGGAATACCAGACATAAACCGCCCGCTCGATCGGCACGGGCACATACCGCGTCCACCATTGCTTGAAAGCCGGCCGCGCCATCACACTGTGCGGGACCAGGAAAAGCCCGATCAGCACGCTATCGATCAGCAGGGACAGGCCCGCATCGTCCGTCAACGGCACAATCGGCCCGGAATTGATGGTCCATGGCACCAGAACGCCCAGCAGCCAGAACGCGTAATAGGCGAAAACCAGCCCGAACCCGGCATAGCCACTAAAAGCTATGGCTTTATAAAGTATATGTGTCATGGGGGAAGTTTAGCATCGTAATCAGATTTGAGAAGCGTTTTTGAAGAGCTTTTTCTTTATACAAGGCACGAGAAGCGACGCTTATAAGCATAAGCGAGCGACAAGTAACGCTGTAGAAAGGAAAAGATCGAAGAAAAATGGGTTTTAAAGATCTGGCAGCGATCTACTCTCCCGCGCCTTAAGACGAAGTACCATCGACGCTAAGGTTTTTCACTGTCCAGTTCGAGATGGGATGGAGTGTTTCACCCTTGCCATAACCACCAGATCATTAAAAACCATTTTTCGTGTAGTAAAGAACTTTGCAATTGTCTGATCTCAAGCCGAGCACTGACAGATTTCACACTGCGCGCTTTTGTGATTTATTTTCAAGTCAATCGAGCAATTAGTAATGGTTAGCTTCATGCATCGCTGCACTTCCACATCCATCCTATCAACGTCCTGGTCTAGAACGGCTCTGATAGGGAGTCCTGGTTTTGAAGGAGGCTTCCCGCTTAGATGCTTTCAGCGGTTATCCCGTCCGTACTTAGCTACCCTGCGGTGCCATTGGCATGACAACAGGTGCACCAGTGGTACGTTCACCCCGGTCCTCTCGTACTAGAGATGAGCCGACATCGAGGTGCCAAACAGCGCCGTCGCTGTGGACGCTTGGGCGCTATCAGCCTGTTATCCCTAGAGTACCTTTTATCCGTTGAGCGATGGCCCTTCCATACGGAACCACCGGATCACTATGACCGCCTTTCGGCTCTGCTCGACTTGTCAGTCTCACAGTCAGGCGAGCTTATGCCATTGCACTCCACAGACGATTTCCGACCGTCCTGAGCTCACCATCGCGCGCCTCCGTTACACTTTGGGAGGCGACCGCCCCAGTCAAACTACCCACCATACAGGGTCCCGGATCCGGATAACGGACCGCGGTTAGACATCAAACAGGCCAAGGGTGGTATCTCAAAGATGGCTCCATAAGGACTGGCGTCCTCACTTCAAAGCCTCCCACCTATTCTGCACATGACGAATCTAATGCCACTGTAAAGCTGTAGTAAAGGTTCATAGGGTCTTTCCGTCTAACCGCGGGTCCCCCGCATCTTCACGGGGAATTCAATTTCGCTGAGTCTACTGTGGAGACAGTGGGGAAGTCGTTACGCCATTCGTGCAGGTCGGAACTTACCCGACAAGGAATTTCGCTACCTTAGGACCGTTATAGTTACGGCCGCCGTTTACCGGGGCTTCAATTCAGAGCTTGCACTCCTCCTCTTAACCTTCCGGCACCGGGCAGGCGTCAGACCCTATACGTCGTCTTGAGACTTCGCAGAGCCCTATGTTTTTGATAAACAGTCGCCACCCCCTGGTCTGTGCCACTCCTCTCTGGTTGCCCAAAGAGGAGTCACCCTTCTTCCGAAGTTACGGGTGTAATTTGCCGAGTTCCTTCACAATAGTTCTCTCAAGCGCCTTGGTATGCTCTACCATCCCACCTGTGTCGGTTTAGGGTACGGTCATTAATGTGGAGGCTATTTCCTGGATGTGCATCACTGCATCTCTCAATCCAATAAGAGGATACAGCTTACGCCCACCGTCACCATCCACTGGCCACGGAATATTAACCGTGTTCCCATCGACTACGCCTTTCGGCCTCGCCTTAGGAGCCGGCTCACCCTGCCCGGATTAGCCTTGGGCAGGAACCCTTGGGATTTCGGCGACAGAGTTTCTCACTCTGTTTGTCGCTACTCATGTCAACATTCTCACTTCCGATATCTCCAGGCTACCTCACGATAACCCTTCACAGACTTACGGAACGCTCCGCTACCATGCACAAAAGTGCATCCTAAGCTTCGGTGGATAGTTTAAGCCCCGTTACATCTTCGGCGCGAAGGCTCTTATTTAGACCAGTGAGCTATTACGCTTTCTTTAAAGGGTGGCTGCTTCTAAGCCAACCTCCTGGTTGTCATGGAACCTTTACATCCTTTGACACTTAACTATCACTTGGGGACCTTAGCTGTAGGTCTGGGCTGTTTCCCTCTCCACCATGGACCTTATCACCCATAGTGTGTCTGCCAGATAGTACTTATCGGTATTCGGAGTTTGGTTAGGTTTGGTAAGGATCGCTCCCCCCTAGCCCATCCAGTGCTCTACCCCCGATAGTATTCGTCTGACGCTCTACCTAAATAGATTTCGCGGAGAACCAGCTATCTCCCGGTTTGATTGGCCTTTCACCCCTAGACACAGGTCATCTCCCCACTTTTCAACGTAGGTGAGTTCGGTCCTCCAACAAGTGTTACCTTGTCTTCAACCTGCCCATATCTAGATCACCGGGTTTCGTGTCTAATCCCACATACTGTCGCCCTATTCAGACTCGCTTTCGCTGCGCCTACACCTAACGGCTTAAGCTCGCATGTAAGACTAACTCGTTGACCCATTATACAAAAGGTACGCCGTCACAGAATAAATCTGCTCCGACTGACTGTAGGCATCCGGTTTCAGGTCTGTTTCACTCCCCTCATCGGGGTTCTTTTCACCTTTCCCTCACGGTACTAGTTCGCTATCGGTCGATCAGGAGTATTTAGTCTTGGAGGATGGTCCCCCCATGTTCAGACAGGATTTCACGTGTCCCGCCCTACTCAAGGACAATATTGCTTTCTACACATACAGGACTATCACCTACTTTGGTGTGACTTTCCAGACACTTCTGTTTCTTACAATACTGCCACTGGACTAATCCGCGTTCGCTCGCCACTACTAGCGGAATCTCGGTTGATTTCTTTTCCTACGGATACTGAGATGTTTCACTTCTCCGCGTTCGCTTTATATCCCTATGTATTCAGGACATAATACCTATAATAGATCATTTATTGGTTCCCAGCCCCCGTTCCGAAAAACGGAACTGGAAACTAGAAAAACAATCTAAAGGTGGGTTTCCCCATTCGGAAATTTCCGGATCAACGTATGTTGACAACTCCCCGGAACTTATCGCAGCCTGCCACGTCCTTCATCGCCTCTGATCGCCAAGGCATCCACCGAATGCCCTTAAGCACTTGAAAATAAATCACGCGCAGAATGAAATCTGCCCGTCATTTACTCAGCTTAAGTTAGACAATTGGATCACACTATGGCCTATGAAAACCATAATGCGAATTTCGTATTGTGATCGAAAGATTAGACCACAATACAATGTCTTTACTATTGGTATATCTGCGTTTGTATAAGTGCACTTCGCACGGGCTACGTGCTGTGTGCCGCAGATATACTCTCAAACCTATTTACGATGTCGAAGAACCAGAGAAATTTACATTTCTCTTCAAAACATCTCGCAAGATGCTTTGAAGAAAAATTTCTTTTCAAACCGAAAGCGCCGAAGACGCGTGGCAGGAAAAGAACAATAAGGAAAAATGGTGGACCCTATCGGGATCGAACCGACGACCTCCTGAATGCAAATCAGGCGCTCTCCCAGCTGAGCTAAGGGCCCATCTTTTGTTGCTCTGCCTTCGTTCGCTTACGCTCACTCCAGCTCTACAACAATTTCTTTGCAAACCGAAAGGGGCAAAGCCCCGTGGCAGGCAAAGAACAAAAAATCCATTTTATTCGCGAAGCAAATAAAATGGTGGGCCTGGCAAGACTTGAACTTGCGACCCCACGCTTATCAAGCGTGTGCTCTAACCAGCTGAGCTACAAGCCCCCGTAGAAAATACATCAACCATATTCATGGGGGCCGCTTATGTGCCCGATACGGCCAATCCTATTTTGGTTCTTATCAAGGAAAGAAGAAATACGTAGACAGCAAGGCCAGGTCTCATGGTCAATGAGACATACGCCAAACAACATCCTTAGAAAGGAGGTGATCCAGCCGCAGGTTCCCCTACGGCTACCTTGTTACGACTTAGTGCCAGTCGCTGACCCTACCGTGGTCGCCTGCCTCCGAAGTTAGCGCAGCGCCTTCAGGTAGAACCAACTCCCATCACTTGACGGGCGGTGTGTACAAGACCCGGGAACGTATTCACCGTGACATGCTGATTCACGATTACTAGCGATTCCAACTTCATGCACTCGAGTTGCAGAGTACAATCCGAACTGAGAGAGCTTTTTGGGATTAGCTTTGCCTCGCGACATTGCTGCCCACTGTAACTCCCATTGTAGCACGTTTGTAGCCCTACCCGTAAGGGCCATGATGACTTGACGTCGTCCCCACCTTCCTCCGGCTTAACACCGGCAGTCTCGCATGAGTGCCCAGCCGAACTGCTGGCAACATACGATAGGGGTTGCGCTCGTTGCGGGACTTAACCCAACATCTCACGACACGAGCTGACGACAGCCATGCAGCACCTGTACACTCTCCGGCCGAACCGAAGGAAATCATCTCTGAAATCCCCGAGAGGTATGTCAAGGGTAGGTAAGGTTCTTCGCGTTGCTTCGAATTAAACAACATGCTCCACCGCTTGTGCGGGTCCCCGTCAATTCCTTTGAGTTTTAATCTTGCGACCGTACTCCCCAGGCGGTGTGCTTAATGCGTTAGCTGCGTCACCGAACAGTAAACTGCCCGACAACTAGCACACATCGTTTACGGCGTGGACTACCAGGGTATCTAATCCTGTTTGCTCCCCACGCTTTCGTATCTCAGCGTCAATACCCGTCCAGTCAGGCGCCTACGCCACTGGTGTTCCTCCGAATATCTGCGAATTTCACCTCTACACTCGGAATTCCCCTGACCTCTCCGGGATTCTAGACTTGCAGTTTCAAAAGCAGTTCCCGGGTTGAGCCCGGGGATTTCACTTCTGACTTGCAAATCCGCCTACATACGCTTTACGCCCAGTGATTCCGAACAACGCTCGCTCCATTCGTATTACCGCGGCTGCTGGCACGAATTTAGCCGGAGCTTCTTCTGATGGTACCGTCATTATCTTCGCATCTGAAAGAGCTTTACAACCCTAAGGCCTTCTTCACTCACGCGGCATGGCTGGATCAGGGTTGCCCCCATTGTCCAATATTCCTCACTGCTGCCTCCCGTAGGAGTCTGGTCCGTGTCTCAGTACCAGTGTGGCTGATCGTCCTCTAAGACCAGCTATAGATCGTCGGCTTGGTGAGCTTTTACCTCACCAACTACCTAATCTAACGCGGGCCCATCCCTAGGCGATAAATCTTTGATCCGGAGATATTATGCGGTATTAGCACAAATTTCTCTGTGTTATTCCGCACCTAGATGTAGGTTCCCACGCGTTACGCACCCGTGCGCCACTAACCCGAAGGTTCGTTCGACTTGCATGTGTTAGGCCTGCCGCCAGCGTTCGTTCTGAGCCAGGATCAAACTCTAAAGTTTGATTTCAGCTCAAATCACTCGTTTGTCACTATAAATAGTGGAATTGAGTATCCCATTCGAAATACTCAATTCAAAAGTAATTTGAACAGTGTATTAATGGGACCTGCTATGCGTCATGTAAAAATTTATAAAAAATTATAAATCTTGTACGTATATAGAAATACGTCAGACATTATAGCAAGTCTTGTTTTAATGCGTTCAACGCACCAGAAGTCCGTTAAGACTTCACAAGCCCTGCTGCCTGCGTATCTCTTCTTTCCTATTCACGATGTTCAAGAACCGCGCGCAGGTGAATACCAAAAGACATTCATCTTTGCAAAATTGTGCCGGAGCACAATAGAATCACGATTTAAGATTCGCACTCTTTATAAGTGTGTTTTCTGCTATCGTCAATCTTCTTCTTAAAAGCCTTAACCTGAAAGGAATTTCAGGCCCTCGAAGAAAAGAGCGCAGACACGTCCGCGCTCGTGAAGGGGGTTATAGCCCTATCCGTTCCCCCTTGTAAATACTTTTTTTAACTTTTTTTAAAGATTTTTTACGCAGACGCAAAAACGCCGGAAAACCGCCACCCATAGAGACCAAATTCCTCATGAGTAGCCCCCTATAACAGCCCCCTGGAAAAATGGAGGTGTTATTGCAAATAAATCACAACAAACCCGCTTCCCGCAGGCCGTCTTCAATATCCGCCGGAATGTCTTCCTCCGCCGCCGTAAACACGCCCTTGTCCCCCGGCGCTTTGGCGGGCTCCAGGTACCGCCACCCCTGGAACGGGCGGCGCGGCTTGGACATGGTCTGGATGATACGCGGGGACATCATAATCATGCACATCGTCCCCTTGCCTTCGACTTCGGCCATTTCGAACCCCAGGATTTTCATGCGGCAGACAATCCGGTTCTTGATGACCCGGTAAATCGACCCCCCGCCTTTTAAAATCTCGTCCGCACGCTTGGGCATGAACCGGGTCCAGCAGACAATCGCGGGCTGCCCGTGATAATCCACGATTTCCTCGCGGCAGCGCTCGGCATACTCCCCCAGCGTGTCACACCCAACCACCAGTTTGATAATGTGAATACCCATGCTTCCTAAATAATACAGCGAACCGACGAAAAAAAGGCTTCCAACCTCAATGTCCGCCTTTTCTTTGATAAATATAGAAAAAACATCACAATCGTGGATAGAAGCAAGGTTTTCCAGATTAGGGATTCACAACCTATGGAATACCTATGTATATTATTACGGGTAAATAACGTCTGGCATTTCTCATGCACCTTCGCCCGTTAACAATATTGCCTTTCTTGCTGTTCCCGGCTTCTGCCTACGCACAGGCCGCCATGGAAACGGCCATGGCTCCATGGATGGACGAGGAAGTCGAACTCCGCGATATCGGCGCGAAGCCTTTAAGCATTGAAGATCTGGAAGGTCCCATGGAAACGCCAGACCGTTCCGCCCTTGAAAAGGCCTACTCCGAACGCATTGTCGATGAACTCCGCCAGTACGGCTACAACATCTTTGCCGATGCCGCACCTGCCGATGCAAAACCGACCGGCACAGTCAGCGATGATTATGTGTTAAGCGCGGGTGATAAAATCGACATCGTTCTGCGCGGACAGCAAAACCTGCGCACGACGCTAACGGTGGATAGCAAGGGGCTGCTCATCCTCGACGACTTCCCGCCAATCACCGCGGCTTCCCGCACGCTCGGCGACATCCGCCGTGATTTCGAAACGGAAGCCGCCGACACGCACAACACGCAAATTTATGTCTCTCTGTCCGGCATCCGGCAAATCGGAGTGCTCGTTGTCGGACACGTGAACGAACCGGGCCGGAAAACCCTCACCGCGTTTAACACCGTCCTCGATGCACTAAGCGAAGCGGGCGGCATTGAAAAAACCGGGTCCTTGCGCCGGGTAAAACTGATCCGTGATGGCAAAAGCTACTTTATTGACCTCTACCACCTGTTGATGAAAAGCGGCGGGCGCGCCGACATGCTGCTGCAGGACGGCGACCGCATTATCGTTCCGCCTATTGGGCCGACACTAGCCGTCGGCGGCTTCGTCAAACGCCCCGGCATCTATGAAATCCGTGATGATGAAATACTGTCGTTAAAGGACATGCTCGGTCTTGGCGGGAACGTGGTAACCCCTGGTAAAAACCGTTTCCTGAAACTCGACTACGCCCCCGACGGTGAAGAAACCGTTCAGGACATCAGCGATAAAAAATTGAAAGCCTTCCGCGACGGCAGCATCCTCATGGTATCGCAGGCGCAGGCCGCAAGGTCCGAAGCCGTCACCCTCTCCGGCCACACCCGCGAACCGGGCACGCGCGATATTAAAAAAGCGCAAAAACTTTCTGACCTCATCACCGATACAAAAGTGCTGGGCGATGATATCTACCCCCTGCTGGGCATGATCGAACGCCGCGATACACAGCAGCTGACCAAAAAACTTGTTCCCTTTTCGCCGCAGCAGGTTCTGACCGGAACCTACGAAGAAAAACTCGAAGGTGAAGATAAAGTGCTGCTCTTTTCCAACGCGCAAATCCGCGCGCTGTTTCAGGAAAGAGAGCAGGACAAACTGCTCCACGAAGCGTCCATGACAAACGCACCGCAAAAAGATTCCATCACCGACCCATTAGTAAAATCCTTTTTGGAAGAGCGCTCGGCCTTCATCCGCGGCGCTGTGCGTGTGCCCGGCGCTTACCCGGTTGCGGACGGCACAACACTGGGCAGTGTTCTTGCAGTCGCCGGCGGCCTGACGCTGGAAGCAAACAAAGGCAATATCGAAGTCACCTCCCGCCTGCCCGTGCAAAACGATGAAGAAGACCGCACCGCCGGGACCCAGCGCTTTACCGTCAATGTTGAACAGCATGATCCGGACAGCGTCCTGATCGGCGCGGGCGATACCGTGCGCGTCAACCAGACATTCAAACGGGTGGAAGATCAAAGCGTCGCCCTGATCGGTGAAATCGCCCACCCCGGCCGCTACGACCTGATGCCTGGCGATACGATGTTATCGCTGCTCGACCGCGCGGGCGGATTATCACCTTACGCCTTCCCTTCCGGCGCGATCTTTAGCCGCGCCAGCGAAAGAAAACGCGAAAAAAACCGGTTCGAAGCACAGGCCCGCGACCTTGAACTCAAACTCGCCTCCGCATTGCAGGCAACGGACAAAGATGAAAAGCCGGACATGGCGCAAGTCGCGGCGATGCAAAGCCTGATTGCCGAAATGAAAAACGCGAAGGCCGTTGGCCGCATTACCGTGGAAACCGACCCCGGCGTCCTGCTCAGTGACCCGGATCAGGACATTCTCCTCGAATCCGGTGACAAAATATTCATTCCCAAACGCCCGCTGACCGTGCGCGTTGCTGGCGAAGTCCTCTCCCCCGCCGCATTACAGTTCAGGAAGGATAAAGACGCCCGCGATTACATCAGCGAAGCAGGCGGCACGACTTATTACGCCGACCGCGATCGCGCTTTCGTCATCTATCCGGACGGCAGCGCACAACCGCTGCGCACCTCCAACTGGGAACATAAGGCCGTGATGATACCACCCGGCTCCACCATCATCGTTCCGCGCGACCCCAAACCCTTCAATTTCCTTGAAGGCGCGGAACGCATCAGCCAGATTTTGGCCAACCTTGCCATTTCAGGGCTGTACATCGACGCGATTGGCGACGATGATTAACGCATGGCAAAACTCTTTTCGGTTATTACGGTTACGAAAGACAATCTGGACGGGCTGACGCACACGGTAAAAAGCACCGCTCTGCAAACCCACACCGATTACGAACATATCATCATCGACGGCGCGTCAACCGACGGCACGTCAGCCTATATCAACTCTGTCATCCTGAGCGAAAGCGAAGGATATCAAAAAATTATATTCATGAGCGAACCGGACGACGGCCTTTATGATGCCATGAACAAGGGGCTGGCAAAGGCCACGGGCGATTACGTGATTTTTATGAACGCGGGCGATGTCTTCGCGGATGCCGATATTCTCGAACTCATCGCCGAACAGATGGAAACGCACCCTGACTTTCTCTATGGGGATGCACTGGAAACGGATTCATCCGGAAATCTCTTTTACAAAAAGGCACACCCTTATACGAAAGCCGCGCGCGGCATGTTCACCCACCACCAGTCCATGATTTACAAACGCGAATTGATTGCGGACCTGCGCTACGATACCGCCTACAAACTCGCCGCTGATTACGATTTTACGTTACGCGCATTAAACAACGTGCAGCGCGTCACCTACTGCCCCTTCCCCATTTGTATTTTTGAAAGCGGCGGTCTGTCACAAACACATGCAAACACTGCCCGCACCGAAGAACGTGATATCAAGATTAAACTTGGTAAAGCATCACAGGCCGTCGCGCATGTCACTGCTGCGCGTCAGGCGCTTTCTTTTAAGCTGAAATCCTGCGCCCCGTCTTTATACTGGCGGCTGAAATCGCTAACCATACGGTAATAACGGTAACGGCTTCCCGCCATTTTTAATCCGTTCCGCCCGTCCATAAACCCCAGCTTCAAAACATAACTATGAACGAACGCGGCCCATGGACGCAAAGGCATCGTGCGGAAAATATTTTTCAATCGTTTCCGCCATTCCACCGGGTCTTTCGGATACGCACCCCGTGCAATCATCCCGGCTTCCCACCGGGCATAACGTTCGTGCCGCCTCTCCCACGCATCCATATTGCCCATAGCATAATGTAAAACGGGATTCTTCAAACACCCGACGCTGGCCCTATTGTCTTTTGCAACTGGCTGGTAATGTCCTTCTATTTCTCCCATACCGGGAAGGTCAAGGTCATCAACGACAGGAAACATGAACTTGCTTTTGTCGAACAGGCACAATTTATTATTCATCATCCCAAATCGCAGTGCTTTATCACCCATAACATACCGCCCGTGCACAAAATACCCGTCATGCGTCCATTCCAGCGCGCGTATTTCGGCTTCCAGTTCGGGGGGCACCACTTCATCCGCATCAACGAACAAAACGCGCGCATATTTTGTGACCAGATGTTCAAGACACCATTGCCGCTTTTTCGGGTACTGCCCGTTCCATGAAAATTCTTCAACCCGTGTGCCCATCCCTCGTGAAATCTCCACCGTTCGGTCAGAACTACAGGAATCTATAACCATCACATCATCAAAATTACTCAAGGATCGCAGGCACCGGCCAATGGCGCGTTCTTCATTTTTTGTAACAACCAGAACGCTGACCGGAATCTTACCCATCGCGTGCCGCCCGCATCGTAAGCCACAGTAAAAACCCGAAAAACGCACCGATGAAAATGCCCGCAGGGTAAAACAGCGCCGGGTTCGGCCAGTCGGGTTTTGCGCCCGTTGCTGCCGGTTCCACGACTATCGCCGCATAGGCTTCATCAAGGTTTGCCAGCATCTGCACATGTTCCTGCTGCATTAACAGGTTGGTGATAATCTTCCGGTGGTCCGGATCGCGCGTGGTTTGCAGCGCCCGCTCCAGGTAATCAATTCGGTTGCGCGATGTCAGCTTCCGGTCACGCCGGATCAACTGGTCGGCGACAAGATGTAGCTTACGCAGGAACGCGGCCGCAAATTCCTTGTCCGGATGGTAATACACCAGCTGCCGCAACGGCGTCGCACCTAACTGCTCCACCCGGATATGTTTGGACAGGTAATCGGCCAGCGCTTCCGCACTCGGCTTTCCTTCAATGTCCGCCTGTATCCCGCCAAGAACGCTCTGGTCCTTCAATAAAATACCGGCAACCGAAGGTCCACGCAGCGTATGAATAAAACGGTAATAATCCGTTGAAATCCCTTCCGGGTCACTGGGCCGCCAGAACGGAAGCGCCGTCATCCGCTCGTAATTCAGCGACGATGCATAATCACCCAGCGCGTACCCGTCTGCCGGAGCAATAATCATCTGTGCTTTATATTCCGGTGTCACCACCTGCATAAATCCGAAGACACACAAACCACCGATAACACCGCCCAGAAGGACAAAAATTTTCGCCGCCCAGATATCTTTGAACAGGTCGGTCAATGTAGGCTCTGCCTGAACAGGATCATGCATCATATCAACGGCTCCACCAACGCATCCTCCGCCCGCTTGACCCATTCTTCCATCGAATGATCGGGGGTAAATGCTTTGCCTGCCTCGATCGCGCCGGTCTGGTGCGCGAACCATGTATCGCTGTTCATCCGGTACTCGGTAATCGCTTCAACCAGCTTGGCCGCATCGCGCGGCGGTACAACTGTTCCCGCACGAAAATCACGGATCACCCGTGTAATCTCGCAATCCTCAGGTCCGATGAAAATCACCGGACGGCCAACCGCAAGCGCAGAATAAAATTTACTGGGAACCAAAAGCCCGGCCGCATCGTCCTTTAACGTCACGACATGCACGTCTCCGCTTTCCATGACATAGCGCAGCTTTTCCGCCGGCTGGTATGGAAGCAAACGGATATTATCAATCCCGCGTTTTGATCGCTCCTGCGCCAGCCGTATATAATTCGGCCCGTCTCCGATGAAACAAAATTCCATTTCCGGCATTTCCTGCATGAACAACGCAGCGTCCAGCAAACTTTGCACCGGATGCATCCGCCCCAGATTTCCGGCATACAACACACGGAATTTTGGGTTATTGTCCCGCACCTGCTGGTCGGCGGGCCGCACTTTGTCCGGATTTTTCAGCTGGAACGGTTTGTAATCACTGCCCGCCTTGGACGGATCCAGTATCTCGTAATCCGGCCAGTTCGGGATAACCGCCACGCGCGCGGGCTCAACACCGGTATGCGTCAACTGTTTGGCCATGCACCGGCCAATCGAAATCACCTTGTCGCATTTCTTCATCGCCTTGCGCGTATGCTTCTTTAAAAACCGCATGACAGGTCCGGGCAAATCCAGTCCCACCAGCGGCAAAAGGTCGGGATACAAATCATGGCACCAATGCATATGTCGGCATTTCTTGAACTTTGAAAATATCCGCCCGATCATAATGGTCATCGGCGGATCGGTCAGCGTCACAACAATCCCCGGCGCAGACATCTTCATCGCGCGCATGAATAACGCGGCCCATGCCCGGGCATACCCCCATACGGTTTTGCCCTTTAACGGCGCTTTCACCCGCACAACTTTGATCTTCCCGTCTTTTTCCTGTGAATTCCGTGTGCCGGTGGTCAGGATGGTAACGTCCCACCCGTGATCGGCAAAATACCGCGCCAGATCACGCAAAACCCGCCCCGATGCGCCGCGTGCGGGTGGGTAAACACGGTTGATAAACAGGACGGACTGCTCTCTGGAATTTTGGGAAACCATCAAATATACGTACCTTTATGCAGCCCCTTTTGGCAAGAGCGCAGGGTCAAATTCCTGCACATCCTGACTGTTCTTTTTTCCATGGCCGCGTAAAGCGCGAACTTCCACGGAACATATGAATATGAAAAGTAAAACAACGCCAAAATCAAGCGATTTGTGGGACGCGTAAAACAGAACCGGGATGATAAACGGCCAGAACAGCAAAACCCCGGTCATTGGCCGCACGCAAAACACCGCGAATATCTCCCGCCCCGCCTGCCAGCAAAACAGAAGGATCAGCGATAATCCCACAATCCCGCCTTTTAAAAGAAAATAAGACAGCAGGCTGTGCGTATACGAAACATGCAGGCCGCCAACGCTCGGCGCGGCAAAACGCCCGCCCCACCCTAAACCGAACAGCGCCGTATATATGTCACCGCTGACCGCAGCGACAACCGCGCGCAATTCCTCCACCCGCATGTTCAGGCCGACTTTCATCGTTTTACTGGCAATTTCATGCCCGATCTCACCGATAACAGGCAGCAGGAAAAATCCGGCCAGCACGACCGCGGCAATAATCACCGCGCCCCGTTTGGGCCGAAAATATAATATGTACAAAATCCCGAATGTTATGCTGACTGTGACAGCAATCATCGGCGCCCGCTGCACGTCGATCAACATCGCCGCAAACGGGATGACGGCCAGGACCGAAAACAACATAGTGCGCACACCGACACGCCGCTCATATATATCGAACAGCACGCGCATGCTTAAATACAGCGCACTCAACAAAACAAGCGGCGAATTGGCGAGGTATAACAGCTCCTCCGGCGCTTCATACAATCCGTAAACGGGTATCAACGCGCGCAATGAAAAACATATCCCGATCACAATAATTGCCGCCGTCAGAAAACTACGGCCCTGACGTGCGATCAGGTCATAAAAAAACAACGGCAACAGGAAGAAAAGAAACGCCACAACATCGCGCAAAACAATTCCCGGATCGTTATTATGCGTAAGGCCGGTCAGAATTTGCACACTCACCCCGTATGCAAAAATCACCGACAGAATAGTTTTCCATCGCGGCACATAAACGGAAAAAACACTGCGCCATATACCGCCGCCCGCGGCCAGGACCAGCAACAATCCGATGAGCGCTTCTACGATGCCGGGATTATCCGGCGTCGGCGATCCGAAAAACGCATAAAGATATAACGCGCTAAAAAAGAAAATGGCCCTGTATGACATTGCGGATGAAATGGCACGCACGTTTTTCTACCCCGCAATCACGCCGTAAATCATTTTGACGGCGATCAGGATCATCAACCCGATAAACACAAGCCGCAGCTTTTTTGTCGGCAGCGCGTGCGCCGCCTTCGCGCCCGGTATCGCGCATAAAACACTGATCGGCGCAATCAGGGCAATCGCCAGGAAATTTACAAACCCGAACGTAAACGGCGGCATGCCGCTTTCCCCCTGCCCGATCATCATAAACCCGATACAGGCCGGAAGCGCGATCAACGGCCCCATCGCCGATGCACTGCCCACCGCACGGTGTATCGATACACCGTTCAATGTCATAAATGGAACATTCATCGTCGCCCCGCCAATCCCCATCAGCGTCGATAACGTCCCGATACCCGTACCCGCTAAAACGGACTTGAATCTGGACGGCCCGTCGCCTTTATGCTGCCACCGCTCCGGCGGAATCATCATCAGTCCCGCAAGGCCGAACAGCGCGATAGAAAACACCAGCTTCAATGTCTCGCCCGACACACGGTCGGCAATCAGCGTCCCTGCAATCACGCCCAGTACGATGCCAAACCCGATTGTTTTCACAAGGTCGGTCCGCACATTCCCCTTCATATAATGGGCCCGCGCGGACGACAGCCCGGTCGGTACGATAATCGCGAGCGATGTGCCGACACATAAATGCATTAACATATCGCTCTCATATCCCAGCGTCCTGAATATATAATACAGGCCGGGTACAAGGATAATGCCCCCGCCAATGCCCAGCAGTCCCGCCGCGAAACCGGCGACACCGCCCAGTACGGCGATAAAAAACAGCAATTCGGCAGACAGCATATCCATGATGGCCATTCTGAAAGTAATGGTGAAAAGAGGTTCAGTATGCCCGCAAGCACACGCACCAATAAAGTTTTATTTTATAAGGAAAAAGAAATTCTAGCGGGCTGAGTCAAAAAGCCGCGTTGGTTCGTCAACGCCGTTATCCTTCACATACACCTGCCGGCGCTTGGTGGCGCTGGTTGTAGAAGTCCTCTGTGAACCAAATGCCTGTGACACGTTGCGTACAGCCGGGCTTTGCCCGGCGGCCAGTGCCTGCGCTCTCAAGCGGTCGCTTTCACGCCGTTCTTGTAAACGTGCAAGACGCTCTGCAACCTGTTGTTCATATGATAATTGGGCGTTGCGTCGTGTTTCTTCCAACTGGTCAATACTTTGCTGGCGCATGGCCGCCAATGAACCCCCGGCATAAGCAGAACCGCCACGCGTCTTCAAACTGGAATACGGCACAGATGCATCGGTTCTGTCATTATATCCCGCAATCACCCGCTTGGGCTTGTATGTCCCGTTCAGGATACTGTTCACTGATAGCGGCTGCGATCCGGACGACGAACCTGTCGCCTTGGACGTATAGGCCGCACCTTTAGTACCCGAACGCGTAGACGTTGATTTCTTGGAGGTGTACAGCGATTTTGTCCGGCTTGCAGACGATTTTTCCTTCGCCGGAAGGTTATAGGAACCTGTGCTTTCACCGGCCTTACGGACTTGCGCCTGCGCCTGCGGAACAACCGCAACACACAACAGGACAATCATAAGAGAAGCTAAAAATTTCATATACTTACACTATATCAAATTAGTCGTTTTAGCAAAAATTTGTTTCCAGTTGGCGCCTGCACCAGCAAAAAAATTATCCATAATTATCAATATGTTAAGGTTTCATTAAGGGTTTCAATGCATCATAAATTTGCAATTTATCGGGTCGTTAACCGATAATAGCGGTGTAAAGAATAACTGAATAAAAAAAGGGACGGTTTAACATGCAAGTGAACATTCAGGAATTGCTGGGCAGTGCAGATCTCACAGATCCGGTGTACCCGGGGAAAAAACTTGTGAAGAAATACGCTGTCCCGGGTGCATATAAAAGCCACTGCGTAGTCTTCGACTGGCGCAAAGGCGACACACTCCATATAGAAGTAAAAGCAGGTCAGTCCGGCAAGGACCTGGACCCGAAAGAATTGAAACAATACCCGGTCAGCTTCCAGGCGCCGACCTATCTTGATATCGCGGTCGATGGCAACAACGACAACGAAGAAGATGAGGACGAAGATGAAGAAGGCGCAAAAGGCAAGTCCGGCGGCGGTGGTAAAAAGCCGAAGAAGAAAAAAGCCTTAGACAGCGAAGTATCCTTAAGTGCATTCGGCAAGGTAACGGAAGGAGCAATCCCCGGCCTTGGCGAAATCGAAAAATTCGTTGTTATGGGCAAGGAACTGGCGAAGGAAGCTTACGAAGTGGCCTTCAACAACTTAAAAGAACAACTCTCCCAGACCAAGATCATGGCCATGGACCTGATGAAAGGCGTTGGTGATGTGATCAAGCGCGCCACACCCGGCGGCGGTCTGGAAGCAAAGGGCAATGAAACACTGAGCTACAAATACGACATCGAGAAAAACGGACCGATGTTCGGTGCCATGGGGCCCAGTTAAAAAGACAACACGCTCAAAACGTGCAAGTGGAAATCCCCGGCCGATAGTTCGGGGATTTTTCTTTGCCGGTAATGACAATCCGCCCCTTCCTCTCTATATTATCTGGATGAGCGCAAACAACGGCAGCGGTAATGGAACGAACGGATCGGGTCACCACCATGATCCTGATGATGATGACGACAACGTGGTCCGCATCCCCACCCTCGCCGAGCGCGATAAAATGCGCCGCGAAGCGCAAAAGGAAGCCCGCCGTATTTTAAGCAGGCAGGAACCGATGTTTAACATCCCCCCGGCAACCAAATACCTGCTGGGCACCTTCATCGTCATCCATTTACTGACGACCTTTATCCCTGGCCTGCGCGACTGGGTAATGCTCAATCTCGGCTTTATTCCCGGCTCTTTTACCGGGCACGCACCGTTCACTGTCTATACCTTGATAACGCCGCTCACTTACGCTTTCCTGCACGGTAACTGGCTGCACCTTATAATGAACGGTTTTATGATGACCGCTTTCGGCAGTGGTATTGAACGCTGGCTCGGCGCACGGCGAATGTTCATATTTTTCATCCTGTGCTCGCTGTGCGGCATTGCCCTGCACTTTCTGGTATACCCCAATTCCATCAATCCGGTTGTCGGCGCGTCAGGGGGCTTAAGCGGCCTCTTCGCCGCCGCTCTCGTGATGCTGAACCGCCCCTATGGTCCGGCGGGCATGAAACGCCGTATCCTGCCCTTCGCACTTTTATGGATTGGAATTTCCGTTGCCTTTGGCTTGATGGGCGGGCCGGATGGATCATCCGTGGCATGGATCGCCCATATCGGCGGTTTCCTCGGCGGCTTCCTCGTGATGAAACTGATGAAAATTTAAGCGGCAGGTTCCAGCAATAACGGCTCACCCATATCGGACAGCGCCAGTGTATTGATTTTACGCTCCGGATATCCCCATTCAATGGTATTGAACGATCCGTGCGGCTCCGCAATCGCCGACCAGCGGTCGTAAATATGCCCCGTTAACCGGCAATGCCACACCTTGCCCGCCGGTGCCTCCGATGCCTGCAAAAGCCACGTGCGCACCACGTCTTCATTCTTGGTTGTCTGCTGTTCGATTTCTGCGCGCATCCGGTATATTTCCGCCAGCGGCTGTATTTTCTCCGCCGCCGTTAAATACGCTTTGGCCTCTCCCCATAACGATGCTTCCATCGCAATGCGGGCAATCGCCATTTGCCCTTCCACACTGTCCGGCTTTAACGCCAGCACTTTTTCAAAAAACCGCAACTGCTTCATCGGGTTTTTGGCCGTGTTCTCGGGCGCCAGTTGCCGCCAGAAATTAACCAGGTCCGGATGCGGGTTTTTCTTCCATATTTTTTCCAACATGGATTTCACTTTGCGGTTTTTTTCCTGCTCCATATAACTTTTTCCAAGCGCTAAAAATGTTGGCACAAAGCACTTATCCATCTTGTACGCTTGCTGTAATTTTTTGACCGCCTCGATTTGCAATCCCGCCAACTCGTCTTCCCGCGCACGGTGCAACAATATCGCGATATGGTCGGAAACGGCCCGCTCCTTGCTGATCGCCTTGAACCGGATTCCCTTCTTCGCAGTTTCCAGCGCATTGTCCCACCGCCTGTTTTGCAACTCCAGGTCATACACCGTTTTGATAATCCACGGCTGCTTGGGGTTCAGTGCCAACGCCTGCCGCGCATAATCCAGCGCCTTGATCTTGTTTCCCTCGTCAATCGCGGATTTAAGCAGCCCCCGTATACCGAAAAACGCCGCATCGCGGTCCTTCAGCAATTCACGGAAAATCTCTTTCGCCTTGCCTTCTTCCCCGCGCAAACGTGCCGCCTGTGCCTCCAGCAACAACGGCAAGCCCTGCTCATTCGGCAAAAACCTGCGGGTTTCCTTGGCAAACTTCGTCGCGTCCTTGGCATTGCCCGCAGCCACGGCGACAAAACCCCGCGTCATCGCACGGTATCCGCGCTGGCGCGCACTTTCGTTTTTATAACGGCTTAATACCTTGGGGATGGAAACAATCCCGTTCAACACTTTGTAAACGGTAATGGCAATCAGGATCAGCGCAGCCAGGACCAGCAGGCCGATCCCGAACGATGCGGTTACTTTATAATCCAGGAATTCAATGATGAGCGAGCCGGGCTGCTCCAAAAGCCACACGGCGGCAACGACAATGACAAAAAGCTGAACAAGGAACCAAAGCGCTCTTAACATGACAGCCATTGTAAAGCATTTTCATGCGGCGCGCGATGGTTTCTCGGGATAATCAACGCGTTTTAGCGGTCGGAAAGCCCTTTAAACCCCTGCTGCTGCGGCAGGATGGTCATACCGGACTCTTCATCCTTGACGACCCGCTTTTGCGGAACGGAATTTTTGATCGTGTCCGTAATCTGGTTCAGGTCGATTGTGCCGGAACCGGATGGCTTGATGATGCGCGGCTCGCCTTGCGGCATAATCCCGCCGACACGCGCCAGTATCGTTTCCCGCAATAGGTTCTGCACCTGTTCGGCCAGCAATGACACCTCCGCCCGTTCGATAAACGGCTCGGCCTGCTGCGCCGCCGGACCTTCCAAAGTCTGCAATAAGGCTATCGCACCTTCGATATCACCGTTATCCAGCATACCCTGCGCCTGGCTGACTGTAGCCTGTGTGTCTGTGCCACCGATGATTTCACCGTCTTTTTCGACCTTCATGATCTCGCTGAAACGCGCTTTGGCCTTGTCGGCAATCGAAACGTCTTCACCATTTAAGGACGCCACCACGATATCCCCGGCCAGCCCTTTAAACTCGTTGGACAACCCTTCGGATGTCAACACGCCGCCATCCGCATGTGGGGCCAGCCGTGCAATCGCCTCCTGCAGTTCCGGGTTGTCGGTGCCCACCATTTTCTGCAGCAGGATCAAATCGTCTTCAAACGGTCCTTCACGGTTCAGGGAATCGCGCAGCTGCGAAAATGCAATCAACATCGCAGCCGCCCGCAAATCATTACCGGAAACACCTTCCAGTGTCGCACCAAGCGGTCCTTCACCGGCCTGTGCGGCTTCCAGCTGCTCTTCCAGCGACGTAATGCGCCCGTCAACACCTTCAACAATGGTCTGTAATTCTTCAACGGCCAGCTTGATCTGCTCCTGCCCGTTAAATGACTCCTCCAGCGCCGTTAAACGTTCCGCAACACCTTCCATGCCGGGTGTCAGCACGTTTTCACGCAACGCCTGTGTTCTTTCGCTTAATTGATCGAACGTAAGCTGAAGGTTCTGCGCCTGGTTTTGCAGTCCCTCGAATTTACTCTGCATGTCTTCCGGCATCATGCCGTTCAAAACGCCTGCGCGCTTGCTTGTGTCGCGCACGGTTTCATCCAACTGCGCAACATCTTCTTCCAACACGTCAATCTGCTCGCCATGGCTGCTCAGCTGCGTTTTCACTGCCGAAGCACCGGGCCACAGCAATACACCGCCGCCGATAATCACCAGCGCGATCAGCACGCTCGATGCCCAGATGCTGTTACGCACCGCTTTTTTCTCACTGGCTTCGATTTCCGCCATGATATCGCTGGATGATCCAATTCCTTCCAGCGGCTCGTATTTTTCTGCCCGGATCTCTGTTTTTTCTACCGCACTGCCTTTATCGTTGGATGGGGCAGCCTCTGCCATGGGGATATCGCGTCTCGGAAATTCGCGCACATCGGATACCGGTTTGGCGGACGGACCGTCCAGCACATCGGACAAATCAATATTGTTTGCATTCGCTGCTTCCATAATCAGGGCGCGGCGCGTTCCCGGAATCACGTTACGCTTTTTCCATCCCTGCACCGTTGTCACCGGAACATCGATTTTATGGGCCATTGGGCGGATACCGCCAAAGCGTTCGATAATCTCTTCTGCATTTTCGATATTTTTATTACTTTTACTCATCGTCCATCCTTCAGAATTTGTTCGAGGAGCAGTAGCATGGACCCGCTGTCCGGCTTGCCGGAAACATACGTACGCGCCCACAACCCTGCTTGTGCGGACTGTACCACGCTATCGCTCAAACACAAGGCTTTTATGGATTTCAGCGCAGGCGTACAGCCTTCCCGCTCCACCAGATCCATGAATATCTGCGCCGTACGTTTCGAAAAAAACAGTGCAAAATCAATATCATTTTGCGCCATCATCGCCTTGATGTTGTCCGGAATATGCATACGCGGCTCGGCCACATACAGCACGACCTCTTCACATAACACCCCGCCTTCACGCAACCTGTCTAAAAACGGGTACGCTTTATGTTCAGGGGCACAGTACAAAACCCGCTTGGGCCGTTTGGCGATAATCAGATCGGCAAGGCTTTCGGCCTTCCCCCCGGCCTCGTAAATATTTGTAAACCCTTCCGCCCGTGCCCGCGCCGCCGTCTCGCCGCCGACACAAAAACATTTATGGGTGCGCACATCGCTTTTGCCGGCGAATGCCTGTACACCGTTCGCGCTGGTGAACGCCAGCGCGTCATATTTTTGTAAATCGGGAAGGTCAGTGTCCAGTACACGGATCGTCATCATCGGCGCGATGACGGCTTCCGCCCCCATCGCCCTGACCTGTTCGGCTAAAATCACGCTGTCGGCTTCCGGCCGCGTTATAAGAACTTTTTTATTCATGAGATATTCATACCGCTTTTTATGACTGAATAAAAACGGTTACTGAAGCAGCTCCGGCGGCACAATGTCTTTTAATCTCTGGCCCAGACTATGGCCCAGCGTAATCGCGCTCTCGCGGTCGTTGACAATTCCGCGTATGTCTTCTTCGAACATCTGCGCTCCGTCCATTGATGCGACCAAAGCACGAAGATAAAGCTCATCGCCTTCAAAAACGGCGAACGCCCCGATTGGCGTGTGGCACGATCCGTTCAGCACGCGGATAACTTCCCGCTCCGCTTTCACGCACATATGCGTTTTGGTGCAATTGATCTTACCAAACAGCGCTTTCAGATCGTCACGGCCCGTTTGTATCTCAATCCCGATCGCTCCCTGCCCGCACGCAGGCAACATCACCTCCGGCTCTATTGCGTTCACCTGCCCGTGTTCAATCCCGTGACTAAGGCCAAGCCGCTCCAGCCCTGCCATGGCCAGCAACGTGACATCCACCTTCCCGCTGCATAGCTTCATAATACGCGTATGGACATTCCCGCGAATGGGTACGACGCTGACATCCGGACGCCTGTGTTTGATAATCGCTGCCCGCCGCGGACTGCAAGTCCCAACAACCGCGCCATTCTGAATATCGTCCAAAGACGTACACCCTTCACACAACAGCGCATCGCGCGGGTCTGAACGTGTCAGATAGTGCTCCATCTGCAAACCGTCCGGTAAAAATGCAGGCATGTCTTTAACGGAATGAACACCGCAATCAATAACACCGGTCAGCAACGCGCCCTCTATTTCCTTGGCGAACTGGCCTTTCCCGCCCTCATCTTCGGGCAGCGGCGTTTCACCGTCTTCGGGTTTCCAGTCTCCGGACGTTTTAATAACAACCGTTTCAAATTCCAGGTCGGACACGTGCTTCTTCAGCGCCTCAATCACCATCTCGGTTTGTTTGAGCGCAAGCGGCGACCCGCGTGTGCCGATTTTCAGGGTGTTACTAGCCATGGCAGCCATTTTTAGGCGCTTTACACACAGAAGAAAAGATGAAATAGCTCTTTTTTATGAAAGTTTTGGGTATAGAAACCTCCTGCGATGAAACCGGAGTCGCGATTGTCGGCGATGATAAAACCATTCACGCCAACCTGGTGTTAAGCCAGCTAAAGGAACACGCTGCCTTTGGCGGCGTTGTGCCTGAAATCGCGGCACGCGCACACCTCGACCATCTCGATACTTTACTGCGCGCCGCGCTTGATGATGCAGGCGCGACCTTTGATGAACTCGATGGTGTGGCGGCGACTTGCGGCCCCGGCCTGATTGGCGGGGTGATGGTCGGCATGATGGCGGGCAAGGCAATTGCAGCCGCAAAAAAACTCCCCTTTATCGCCGTCAATCATCTCGAAGCGCACGCGCTCACCCCGCGCCTTACCGATAACCTCGCCTTCCCCTACCTGCTTTTGCTGGTGTCCGGCGGCCATACGCAAATTTTGGTGGTCGAGGGGGTGGGGCAATATAAACGCTGGAGTACGACGCTCGACGATGCGCTCGGTGAATGTTTCGATAAGTCCGCAAAGCTGATGGGCCTGCCTTATCCCGGCGGACCAAACCTTGAAAAGCTGGCCGGTGAATGTCCGGACCCCACTGCGGCGCTCGAACGCTTTGACCTGCCACGCCCGATGCTGGGGCGACCCGAACTCGATTTCTCTTTCTCCGGCCTCAAAACCGCCGTGCGCCAGCACGTTGATTCCATGCCCGGTGATACGCTGGACCGCGCCGATATCGCGGCGCTGGCCTGCGCTTTTCAATCTGTGGTGGCAGACGTCGTCACCGACCGCTGCAAACGGGCCATGGAACGCTTTACGACCGAATATGCGCCAAACGCGCCCACACTGGTGGTTTCCGGTGGTGTCGCGGCCAACACGGCCCTCAGAAATACCCTACAGGGCTTGACGGATACCATGAATATGAGTTTTATTGCACCGCCGTTAAAATTATGCTCCGATAACGGGGCTATGATTGCCTGGACGGGTGTGGAAAGATTACGGCTGGGCATGACAGATACGCTGGATGTCGCGGCGCGGCCACGGTGGCCACTGGACCCGACAGCAGAAGCCAGAATAGGGGCAGGAGTAAAAGCCTAACGCTAAAAGGCAAAAAATTTTTCCAAGGATCTTCAACTTATCTAATCGCTTGATTTTTTGTTTTCGGCAGGCGCAAGCGACGACGAGTAGAAGAGCTACTTAAGGAGTGCGGCAACGCACGGAAAACAAAAAAGGAAGCGATTACGAATGGATAAGATTGCAATTATTGGCGGAGGAGCCTGGGGAAGC
>JAUHXT010000014.1 GCA_030426925.1 Alphaproteobacteria bacterium
CGGACACGGATACCGGCCGTATGCTGTCAATCAGCCGGGCCGGAAACATTGCCTCCAAACTGGGCCCGGAAGCAGGAGTTTTCAGCCGCATTAATCCGGATGGAAGTATTTTTGCAGGCGGATTTTGTACGGTGGGCAATGTAATCGGCAGTTTATATGGGCTGTGGGAAATAACGGCGAATATGCTAACCGGCGCCAACACCCCGAACGTGGATAACGAATACTGCCCGGCAACCCAACCGGGTATTGACGGTCGCGGCGGCTATGTCATTGTACGCAGGATTGTCGAAGATAAAAACAAGGTTATCAACGATGTCCTGTACCGCGTCAGCATAGACGGCCGCCCCAAAGCGAACCAGATGCAGGCGAATTTAAACATGAATAATAACGGTATTCAGAACGCCAATATTATGAGTGCCGACAAGCTGGTTGTATCGGGAAATATTGATATGTCGGCCAGCGAAACGATTTTATATGTTGAAGAAACAGGACGTTTTGCAGGAACGGGCAGCCGTGTACTTGCCGTGCCGGTCGGCGTCGGCGCGCCGGATCCTGATTGTACATGGAATGACGTTAATTCACCGACCCGTTCGTTAAACCCTGCTGCGGTCAACCCCTGTAACCTGCGGGGCGGTAACCTGACAGTCACCGGAACGCCAGCTGTCGCCGGAAGAAATGCCATGACTGCGGATCAGTTAAACGCGCCGTTTAGTACATTAAGCTCGCAACGCCTGCAGGCAAACAATATGAATGTAAATGGAACGGCCTTATATAATACGACATCAACAATTGCACAGGCGGAAGTTGGCGGCATTGTATCTTCAGATATAACGGTAGATACCAGCATCCAAACCCAGTCGCTTCAATCAGGAAACATGGATGTATCCGGTACTCCGGTTGTGGGAAGCCTTGTCAGTCAGCTGGTAAAGGTGCCGCAAATTACGGTTGGCGATTTGCAAGTAAATCGCGATTCCAATGGTACAAAAGGAAATATTCAGGTTAACGGTACATTGGCCTTAAATGACGGTTTAAACGCAGATCAGGGGCGGTTTGTAAATATTACCAATTGCCGGACAAATATTATTACCAGGTTTGACCTGGATGGTGACGGAAACCGCTATGAAATACCCGATGACCGGGAAAATGTAGCGATATATGACTGTGTGTTGGGGCCCTGATATGAAGAACAGAAAACAGGAAAACGGCTTTACACTGCTGGAAATGCTTCTGGCTGTCGGGGTTTTGGCTGCGTCTTTACTGTTGATTACGCGGTTGTTCGAGGATACGGCCCGTGGCGCGCTCTATGAAAAAAACAGGGTCTTTTTCGATTCTGTTATGGGGGCGTCGATGGACATGGTCGATACGATGAGCGAATTCGATACGGTTTATGCCTTGTTGCAAACACAGCCGGCTGGCGTAATGGAAATACCGCTAACCAATGATCCCGTAAATGCAGGGGTTAACCCATTTAATATATCGGTGCAAACAGGAAGTGCTGCACAAAATATTAGGCCCAGCACAACGTTTGCCAACACGAATTTCATTGAAACAGGCCCGATTGGAACAAGGATAAGCGTGGTCATGCAGGCGCTGGATGATCTGGGAGATCCGAATGATGAGCGAAGCATCGGGGTTTTTGTCGTTGGCCTTGATCCCATTTCTGAACGGGATTTGCGCGCCGCATCGTCTGCGCTTGGCGCTGGCGGTGGGTTTATCAGTGTGGTGGAGGAAAGGCCCGGTTTGTGCCTTCCGGCAGGCTGCACCAATACCATTCGTAGTATTCACAATTCCTGGCAGGTTGACGCATCGGCAATGGCCGGCGTTCGGTTCGGTGTACAAATTACAGGAACGCCTGCAGACACGGTAAACGGCGGATACCTGGCGGCGTTCCGCTTTATAAGTGAAAGCGAGATAGCAGGTGATTATCTATATCGTCTGCCGCAACTGACCCGCCCCGAACTCAATACCATGAATACGGACATATTAATGTCCGGAAACAATATCGTTGGTGTTGATAATATCGTCCTTGATCAGGACATGACCACGACCGGGGACATGAGCATATATGCCAAAGGCTCCATCTTTGCGGCAGGAAGGCTAAGTGTAGAAGGCGGTGATTTGGTTGTCGACGGCGATGCGGAAACAGGAAACCTGAATGTCGGGTCCAATTATAACGATGCAGGCTTGAATATTCCCAGCCGGAATCAGGTAACTGTAGAGAACCAGTTTCTGGCAACGGACGTTACGGCCAATGGAAACCTGATTGCGGATACAGGCGTTGTTACGACCAGCCTGCTGGCACCGTCCATCCGTTCCAATGATACGACAATCAGTACGCTGGATGCCACGGCGGCACCGGGTGTTTTTGCAGGTCAAACGGATGCAAGCAACCTGAATGTTACTGGTATTGCGCGAACAGGGCTGACCACAGGAAGTGGCGGCATTGCGGTAGACAGCGGAACCACGGGTGTGCTGGAAATGATAGCAAATGGCAATGCTATCGTAAGCGGACAAACCACTGCTTCTTCGGCCAATTTCAACGATGTTGATATCCGGCTTTTGGAAGAATGTCTGTCTGGCTGTTAACGGTTTGATCATTTACAATAATAGTATGGCTGAAACATCATCGGCAAAAATTTTCATATTAATAACGCTTTGCGCAGGTATCGCGATGGCGGTATTTTGCCCGTCCGTAGCAACGGCGCAGGATACTGTCCCTCCGATTTCCGGGCTTGAGGACAATGATAATATTCAGCTGCCGCTGGTCATGGGAACCAACCGCTTTGCAACGGACAATGCCTATCTTGAAGATACATTGCATCTGCAATACCAGATTAGCTTGCTCGAACGCATGGTTGAACGGCAGGCGGGAATCGCGCGCCTGGAAAAAAACTATCTGGATTTGGGTGTTTCGTTTGACCAGCCGGTACCGCCCCACGGCATTTGCAGACAGATTCCGGCCAATATCCCATGTTTTCGCGCTTATCCTGATTTATACGATGTCGTCTTGCCCGAATTCAGCATGCTGGAAGTGGAAGACGAACCCGCACCCATACAGGAAACAATAGAGCAGTCCGAACCGCAAGTGGAAGAACCGGTCGTAGAAGCTACTCCGCCACAACTGTCAGATTCTTACCGGTGGGCAGATGTTTTATGCGGTGGTGGAGTTTGTTCATCGACCCTGATCAAAACAACGAATCCCGGATTTCGGCGAACAGTACAGCAAGGGGACACGCTCGAAGACGGTAGCATTACGATCAAAACAATTTCGTCCGGCGGTGTGTTTGTCATAGAAAACGGCAAGGAAATAGAACTGGAATCGGCCTTGTCGCCGGCACGTGGCGGACCGTCTTCATCGCGCCTCGGTCCGTCAAATACACCGCAGGAAGCATTGCTTGATAACCCGAATGGTGAATTTCTGCGCGATGTTTTGAGCAACGATGCGGACGTTTCGGAATTGAATAACGTATTTGACGAAGAATCATTGGGTGACCAGCCATTGCCCGTTCCCGAAGACGAGCCGATCGAAGATCCCGGCTCTCCATTGGGGCCGACAGGTTTATTCTAGCCTCTGAAATAATTCACAAGGCTAAGCTGCGATATAGTAGCGGTCACTGTATAAGAAGCTTCCAGCTGAATTTTCAGGCTATTTATTTTCGCTGCAACTTCCGTAATGTCTGCGTTTTCCACTTCATCGACAGTGTCCTGAAAAGTCTTTTTCTCGAACCTGTAGAATTCGTTTAACTTGTCCATCTGTACCTGCGTTTGCGCTAGCTGGTAACGGTTACCGTCAACTTTATCGACGGCGGCACTCAATGTGGCGGACAGATTGTCCAGAACCTGGAAAAAGTTTTCTTGTTTTTCGGCCGGTGGAAAGGGTGGTGTGTCCCCGGCAAAGGTTGTCGCCGTGGGATCGTTCAGCGCGCCTGGTGCATATTCCGGTGGCGGCAGGTCCTTTAAAACACCGACAGCCATAATAATTTCGCGCAAGGCTTCCGTATTGCCCAGAACGGTATAATCAATTTGTTTATTGTCATCAACACGGGCAACGAGTTTTCCTGCTTCACCGCTTGTTAGCGGCGCAGAATACCCCAATGTTGTGTCATCCACGGCTTCGTAGGAAGCTATAAATTCTTCTGTCGTGATTGTACCGCTACCCCACAGGCCGATAGCGCCTGATGCTGCCAGGGGCGGCGCTGTCAGATCCAGTTCGTCAGGGACATATTCTCCCAGAAAACTGCTAAGTAGGCCGGTATTCACCAGCGGTTTTGTATCAGAATCCGATCCGGCAAAAAGATAGCGGTCACCGTCTTTCGTATTGACCAGATCGACCAGGAAATCATACACGTTGTTTGCCAGAGCCTGAATGGTTTCAAAATCCGGGTAGTCCCCTTGTGACGGCGATATGGTCAGGGAGTTAATAAGTATTCCCGCTTGTTCCTGTATCTGGTTCAGCGCCAGGTCCATTTGTTCAATCCGCCGGTTCACATTGGTAATGTTGTTCGTATAAGTTTCGATCGAATTGATATTGGCCCGTGACCGCTTCGAATAAATGACATCTTTATCCAGTCCGGCAAAGCTCTGGGTCTTTTTCCCGGTCGTTAACTGGGCCGCCAGATCGTCAAAAATACTTTGCTGTGATTGCAGGCGGTTGATCTGGTTTAATGCCTGTCCCAGAGTTGAAATACCTGTCATTGCCTTGCTCCTTTATTCATTAACGAACCGCGTTCAGCAGCTCTTCAAACATTTCATCAACGGCTGTCACCGTTCTTGCGGCTGCCGAATAGGCAGTCTGCACCAGAATCAACGTAGACAGCTCTTCATCAATGTTGACCCCCGATTCATCCAGTAACCGCGTTTCCAAAAGATTGCGTAATGTATCTTCATCGGCGTATGCCGCCTCAACTGTTGCCAGATCCTGCGATTGGGATGTCACCATTTTTTGCGCGTAATCAATCAATGTATCGCTGGAAATAACGCCGGTGCTGATATTGGCGTTCTGCCCCAAATAATTAAAACGGAACGGGGTAAAGGTTCCGGACCCGACACCGAGCGTTTGTGAAGTTTCTGATTGATAATCGACGCTGGAAATGGGTGTAGCCGTACCGAACAGGGATTCAACAATATTGGCGCCAACCATTGCTACGCCTGTACCGTCAGCAGTTCCCTGCCCGGCGATAAAGCGCATGGCGCCACCAAAATAAGGTCCACCAAGCGCCGTATCATCAATGCCCGGACGTAGTGTCAGCGTTCCGGCGGCGAAGGCCGTATCGTCAACCAGAAGGCCGGGAACGCCCGGATCGGCGGAGGAAATTTTCTGAAGTTTGTCCAGAAGCGTAAGCTCTGTATCACCCGGTTCAATTTCAATGCGCACCGGTTCGTTGTTGCCGATTTGTATATCGAAATAGGGGTGTTCCGTTTCAAACAGCTGTTCGCCGGTGCCAAAAATTCCCTGGAACATATCGTTACCCATCGCATTGGGAAAACCGGTACTGATAAATTCGACATCACCACGGCTTTCCATGACGAACTGACCAAATGCGTTGATATTTGCACGGGCCACAATATCAGTCGGAATATTACCCAGGCCTTCTTCGGTAATGATTGTATCATTAATAAAGGCCACAAGCTGGTCCAGGGCGTTATCGATTGTGCCGTCTGCCAGAGTGCCGCTGGGGTCAATGTTCCCGATCGCGAAGGCTGCGTTCGCGCCCAGATCGCTTAGATCAACACTGATAGTTGCCAGTGTTGGCAACCCATCACGATCGTAAAGTTGAATCTGGAACTCATCATCATTCGGGTAATTCAGCGCGTATTCAGACAGCGCCGTAATGAGGTCGCTGGTATTCGCCCCTGCGCTGTCAATTTCGGTATATTGCGTCAGGTCGGGCCCCAAAACCACCTGGTTTTCCGAATACAGTCCCAAATGTTCCTGTAAATCCAGTACACCGGTCGTAAGGTCAACCGTACCAACTGCTTCCTGATAGGCTGTGTCCCCGAAGGTGAATTCGAGGATACGTGATAATATTTCACTGGATCCGTTCAGGATCGGGACATCGGATGAATAGGTTCCACGCTGTAAAAGTGTGTTATCGGCAACGATGGCATCATTCACCTGTATCACGGACGCAAACCCGACATACGGAACCGGCGCTAATGTTCCCGGATCCAGTTCCGGCGGCGTATCGGCAGGCACTACGCCACTTGAATCTGTGAAAAGTCGCAGACCTTGTTCTTCAAAACGCAGCGCAGTTTTGTGCGCCAGCTCGTCAATTTGCGCCTGATAGCGCGGCATGGTCTCATCCCGTAATTCGATTAATGCACCAAGCCGTCCGCCAAGATTACTGCGTGTTACATCAATCGCGCCGGGGTTGGTGGACGGGCTGCCGCCGACATATAAACCGGAAATATTGGTTGGGTACGTGCTGGTCGCACTGATCAGGCTTGGGTCGAAATGAAGCTCGTGCACATTTTCGTCCGCCAGAAGAACGCCCTGCGCTGTCTGCACGACCATCACCCCGTCTCCACGCTGGAAGAAAGTGACCTTGAGGTTATCGGACAGTTCTTTGACCGCCTGATCACGTAAATCTTCGAGGTCGGCGGTAGAACGGCCAAGACCGGCGGCTCCCCTGATCTGGTTGTTCAAATCAGTTATCTGGTTCAAGAGGCCGTTGACCCGCTCGACAACGACCTCCATTTCGTCCTGCGCGTCATTGCGCAATGTGTTTACCAGATCGCCGAAATCATTGAATTTCGAAGCGACGATTTGCGCCTGGCCCAGAACCGTGCGTTGCAGGAACGTGTCGTTCGGGTTATCTGCCAGCGCGGCAATTTCGTCTTTCAGATTGGATAATTCCGCCGCAATAGACAGTTCGCTGTCCGGCGGTCCATGAAAGGCGACAATACGGTTCATATAGGTTTGCTGGACGTCCATAGCGGCCACAGAACTGATTTGTGTCCATAGATCACGCGCCAGATTCAGGTCGACATTGCGGATAATAACTTCGCTTCGTACACCAAAAGCTTCCCCGCTGCCCTGAATAACTGCCGAGCTTTGGGGCAATATTTTCCGTGTATATCCCTCTGTGCCGACATTGGATACGTTATTGGAAATCGTGTTCAGCTGTAGCTGGGCAACTCTTAATCCCGATAAAGCAGAGTTAAGTGCCTGAAATGACATACTTTATTCCTTTGCATACATAACAAAGCCATTTGGTTGTGTTCTTTGTTCTGAATAGGAATTGCAAAAGAAGTGCCAGATTCATCCGGCGGTCTGCTTAGTTACCGAAAGCTTCGGTTGAACGCAGGATAATGGCCTGCGCAGCATCCTGTTCGCTCCTGATGCCGTCTTCCAGCAGCATGGAAATAAGCATTTCGCGGCGCAGGATAGCGTCGTAAATATCGCGGTCCTGCATCAGTTCAATGCCTTTCATTGCGGCACGCATGCGTTCCACATTGGTGGGCTTGTCATACAGGTTCGTGATGAAATTTGGGTGCTGGTACATTTTTTTGGTAATCAGCTCCATTTGTGCGTAATAGCTGGGGCGTGCGCCGATAAGTTCTGTGACTTCCCCGTCCGGTAATCCAAAATCCTGAACCAGGGCACGCATAAACGGCGTGGCATCGTCTTCGAAAACCGGCCCGTTTATTTTTTCAGAGATAATGTTCGACATCGTGTTGCGCGCCACAGATCGCATGGCAGAAACCGAGCGTAAATCCTGATATGCGTCGAGAATTTTTTCAGACGCGCTCACTGCCGGCGGAAGGTATGTGTTTGTTTCGGATGTAAACAGGTTGTTCATCAATGAAAAAACATTGCGTTCGTCATTCGTGACTCCGGGATCATTAAAATCGATATCCAGCGTCAGAGGCTGTGATACAAGGTTTATAAAATCTATATCCGCGTTTCTGTTGGCGGGCGCTGTCTCTTCCAGACAGGTTTGCTCCAGTCCTTGCGCGTTATCCAGCTGGTTACAGTTATAATCTTCGAAAGTTTCCTTTCGCGTAAACATGTCACTTTGCCGGCTTTTGAAAGTCTGGTTCCGCCCGGAAGCCAGTTCGCGGGAACGCATCTTTTCATTGAATGCTGTCTTCGCCACTTTCATATGGCCTTCTGATAAGGCCAGATGGCGGACCATGGTGCCGATCGTGCACATTTGTTCGCTCGGGTGGTAGTCTTTATGTGCCTTCGCCTGAAGCTGCTGAATGATCCTTTGCGTTTCAAGTTGCTGCTTGGCGTCCAGAAACTGCCCGATTATGTTAGTCTGTTGTTCCATAGCAACATTCAGCTGCTCGGTCATCGTCATCAATGACTGTATCCAGTATTCCTGAAACTCAAAGTGGAATGGGGCAATGCCGCCACCGCCAATGCCACCAATGCCAGGCAGCTGTACTGTCTGTATATTGTTATTGTTCAATCCGTGGCAAACAGACATATTGCCGCCTCTGTATCCCCCGATATCCATGCAAACATTCGCAACGCCGGATCTGGCGTTATAAACCACGCCTTTCAAGGAGGTTTTGCCGCTCCAGTCCGACCGGATGTCTTGTTCGACCGTACGGTCGTTGATGCGCAGGCTGGTTGTTGTCGTATCGTCAAGGCCGGACGCGCTGGCCTGTATCATTCCTGTCTTCCTGTCGACCACGAATGATACGTCCATCGGCTTGTTGAAACCTTCTGGCTGAATATTAATCAGAATATGATAGCTGTCTTTGTCAAAAATATTTTGGCTGTCTTCGAATATGAGCGTGTCAACTTCATGCGCAGTATCTTCATAAAGCAGGGCATAATCGTCACCGGATATCGTTTCGATGCGCACAAAATCGCCGGAGTGAATACCTGTAATGTTTGAAACGGCCTCTGCCGGAAGAATTGTGGAGTTTTTAATAAGAAAAAACCCGCTTAGCCCGAAAAGGAAGGCCAGCCCGAAAAGCGCAGGGATTTTTTTGCGGCCTGTCAATTTGGAAGATATGGGAGAAAGCTGCAACGTCATCCTATTCTCCGCCCGGATTCGTGACACCTATTTGTCCCAGCTGGTCGACTTCGTTACGGTAGTTCTGCTGTTCTTCATCGATGGCAGTTTCCAGCAGAACAGACAAGGCCATCTCAGACCGTAAAAGGCTGCGGAACATATCGCGCTTTTGCATCAGCTCAATGGCCTGCATCGCGACTTGCTTTCTTTGTACGTTGACCGGCTTGTCGTACAGGTTGGTATAGAAATTCGGGTGCTGGTACATTTTCTTTCCCAGCATTTCCATCTGTGCGTAGTAACTTGGTCGCTCACCCAGCATTTCTGTAATTTCCGCATCCGGCAATCCGAAATCCTGCAACATGGCAAACATGAACGGTTGAACTTCCGGCGCGCCTTGGGACTTTTGCGCAAGGATAGAGGCAAAAGAGTTTTGTGCGACACTACGTTTTGCAATCACCGAACGCATGCCTAAAAAGGCGCTGGTCGCCTGTTCCAGTTGGTCGCCTTCCGCATCGGTCAGGAATGATTCTGGAATCTGGCTGGGTGTTTTATGTCCGTAAAGATAAGCAGCAAGAGCAAATACATCCTCTTCGTCCGGAGTCGGTGGCCCTGCCCCTTCGGCAGTAAAATCAAGCTCGAGTGTCATCGGAGATTCAAAAGTCCGCGTAAAGTCGATATCTTTATTTTGCCGGTTTGCCGGCCCGCCGCCACCGCATAACAATTCCAGCCCCATGGCGTTATCCAGCGGATTACAATACGTGTTTTTAAATTGCTCAAGCCGGCTTGTACGGTCTGAGGATTCACCGTTCAGACTTAAAACGTCACCGGCTACCAACTGACGCTGCATGGTTCGGTTAGAAATTACAACGGTGTTAAATTCCGTTGATCTGTCGGACGATGCAAGCGAACGCACGTTCGTTCCAATCTGACAAAGCCCTTCGCTCGGATGATAATCTTTATGTGCCTGTGCCTGTAGTTCCTGAAACAGCCGCTGTGTTTCCAGCTGGTGCTTGGCATCCAGAAACTGCCCGATCATGTTCGTTTGCTGCATCATCGCAACAGTCAACTGTTCGGTCATCGCCATATAGGCAGGAAGGATATATTCTTCAAAAAATACATCGACCAGCCACGTCTGGTGAGCCAAAAATCCTTGGGTTATATGATCCCGTGTGCCGGCGTGAAAGCCGTCATGAGCCGCTTCACAAACAGCACATCCTACAGATGGAGGTTTTGGTTCGGGAATAAGCCCGGCAAAAGATAGCGGAGCCGCAAACACGGTTACCATGAAAACCATACCGCACAGTGCCACGCGGAATCTGTTTTTCAAAAACGAATATTTCTGTTGAACGGTATTCATTCTTATTATTCTCCCGCTCCCTGTTGCTCTGCTGTTCCGCGAACTGCAGAATCAATTTCACTGCTGATACGTTCTTGTTCTTTAATAAGTTTCATTTCCAGCAAGACGGATAAAAGGGCTTCGCTACGGATCAGCGTCTTATATATGTCACGGTCCTGCATCAAACCGATGGCCTGCAGTGCAGCAGCCTTACGGGATACGTTGACAGGTTTATCATACAGGTTGGTATAGAAATTCGGATTTTGGTAAAGCTTTTTGGTCAGCACTTCCATTTGTGCGAAATAACTTGGCCGTTCCCCAAGGATCTGGATGATTTCCTCATCCGGCAGTCCCAGATCCTGCACTACCGCGTAAAGGAAGGGCTGTACCTCCGGTGCGCCGGAGGTTTTCATACCCGCAATTGTTGCAAAAGAGTTCATGGCAACAGAACGCTTCGCGGCAATGGAGCGCACATCGAGATACAAGCTGTCACCTTCATTACGGTTGGTCGCTTCGTTCGACATCCATGTATCTTTCATGTATGGCAGTGGCTTGCTTGCATATAAGTTGGATGCCAGGGCGAACACATCTTCTTCATCGGGAGTGGGGGGACCCGCGCCTTCGGCGGTGAAATCCATATCAAGGGTGAGAACCGTTTCCATGGTGCGTGTGAAATCAACATCTTTGTTTTGCCGTGCGGGTTGGTCTGCCTGACATAAGAATTCGAGCCCGTTATTGTTGTCTGCAACGTTACAATGAAGATTGCGGTAATGTGTGAGACGGCTTTGTGCATCCGAGCCCGAGCTTTCCTTGGTGGACTTTTCACCGGACAATAATTGCCGCTGCATCGTATGATTGGCAATCGCGGTTGTGCTCAAATCCGCATAACGTTCGGAAGACGCAAGGGAACGCACGTTCGTTCCGATCGTACACATGCCTTCACTCGGGTGGTAATCTTTGTGTGCCTGCGCCTGAAGTTCCTGGAACAGCCGCTGTGTTTCCAACTGGTGCTTGGCGTCCAGAAACTGCCCGATCATGTTTGTTTGCATTTCCATGGCGACGTTCAACTGTTCGGTCATGGTCATGAGCATCGGCAGCCAGTTTTCCAAAAACCATGTTTCAACCATCCACAGCTGGGTCAATTCAAGTTCTGAATCGGCGGCCGGGGTTGCCTCATTAAAGAAGTAATCTTCCGTAATTTCATGAAGTTGCTGAACATACGGCAAAACAAGAAGACAGTTACAGATGGCGGCACCAAAAATTCCCAGAACAGCCCCCGCAACAGCGCCTAAAGCACTCCCAGCAAGACCTCCAAAATCACCAGTCAGTCCGAAGGCCGCCAGGATTTCCGCACCACCACCACTGGCCAGGGCCGCCAGTCCGCCGCCACCTGTCAGCGCATCAAGAGACGCAAGAGATTCCGGTGAAAGTGCGCCTTCCAATGCGCCAACCAGCGGGTCACCGGCCTCAAGGCCGGATATAAGTCCCAATGCACCAACCGGGTCGGTGGCAAGAAGATTGTCAATTAACGCGCCGGCATCCGCGATATCCAGGTCACCGCCGGCGATCAGGTTGTTCAGGGCCTCACCACCTATATCGGCCAGGTCACCGCCGGCCGCGCCAAGTGCGCCCAGCACTTGTTGTGCCGCTGCCGCGCCTTGTGTTTGTAAAACGTCCTGTGCAAAGTTTGCGGCATAGCCTGCGGGGTCATTTGCCAATGCCGCCGCATCAAATGGCAGGTCTAGGCTTCCTGCTACCAGCGGGATGGCGCTGGCCGGGTCCTGTACCAGCCCTATCGCCTGCTGCACCTGTTGCGGTGTGGCAAAATTTGTAAATTCCGCCGCAAGTTCGGCGCCGCGGATTGGATCGTTAATAACCTCGTTGATTGTCTGATAAGCAGCTGTTGCCTGCTCAACCGGCATGGAAGCCAGCAATTGTCCGGCAATCTGTGTGCCTTCGTTAACGGCAATGTCGGTGGCAAGGTTTTGTACAGTCGCGACATCCAGACCCTGGACGAACTGTACCGTATCGGCAATGTTACCTGCTGCGCCCATAACTTGCGGACCGTATTGGTCAACGGCTGCACGAATACCCTCAACACTGCTGGTGTCGACGCCGGAGGGCAAGCCGGCTTCGTTAAAAGTAATACCGGACAAAACCTGATCATAGGCCTCTCCACCCAGTGCCCGCCCATTTTCTATGACGCTTGTAACGTCGCTGATGGTTGAACTGGTCCCTTCGCCGATAGAACCAAGCGTACCAGCCAGCGTCGGGTTTGAACTCTGCGCATAAGTTTGCTGCACGACAAGGGAAAAAATCGCCAGCCCTGTCAAAATGACAGGAAGACAATTTGCCCGTATAGATCTCGAAATTTTTACTGCCTTTGCCCCTAGTCTCATCTCACATTTATTCCAAAATTTTTGGACATAACTAAGTCTTTGATTTTTATAATCATTTCAGACCTTACTTATTTTACCATACTTTTTAAACAAAACGCACATATTGCTTCGTCCCATTTTCAAAGTTTGTTGTTTTTTTCTAGTTGTGGTCAAATATTTTTTTGTAGGTGGTGTTACACCTGCGATTTTGGTAAATCTTAATGGGTCAACCGATCGTTGGATTCTCGATAATGTCAGATAACACAGAAGATTCAGAACAAAAGGCAGGTGCTCAGGATTTGCGCGCGGCTAAAAAGAAACGCACGCCGTCCACGGGCAGGCCGGTAAAAAAGGGAAAGGTGAAGGCCGATTCCTCCGACAATGCCGATCTGGGCAACGTTGTCGTTCGCAATGAATTTTACCGGGACGGTTACCGTCTTGCGTTGCGTGCCGCCGTAGTACAAAGCTTTGTCATCCTGTTTCTGGTCGGGGCGATGTATTATGTCGTCCACGTGCATCAGCCCAAAGATCTCTACTTTGCCACGACAGTTGACGGCCGTGTTATTCCGATGGTTCCGCTGGATGAACCGAACCTGAGCCGTCCGGCCTTGATGGCGTGGGTCGCGCAAGCCGCAACGGAAACCATGACGTTCGGTTTCAGTGATTACCGCCGACGTTTGCAGGAATCATCCCGCCACTTTACGAAATCCGGCTGGGTCGCATTCGCGAAAGAACTGGCGGATATTAAATTAATTGAAACGGTGGAGGCAAATTACCAGCTGGTCACCGCTGCGCCTGCTGCTGCGCCAATTATTGAAGAAGAAACTATAAAAGGCGGGCGATATCAATGGGTTGTGCGTATGCCGCTGGTATTGTCCTATCAGTCCCGGGAATCAACAAAAACGGATCAATGGATGGTCACGCTGGTTATTGTGCGTGTTCCGCGTCTGGAAAGTCCAAATGGTGTGGGAATCGCACAATGGATTGCTGCACCTGCCTAGGAAAGCGCTTATACTGCTGAAAGAGAATCTTTTGATGAACTGCCAATCAACCACCGTTTTTGCTTATACTAATGTCAGGATTTCAGCGAACCATGAAGGGTAAAACACCAATTTACAGCCTGATTTTGTGTGCCTTGATGCTGGGCGCGGCACCGGTCGCGGTGCATGCGCAGGATGATGTGACATCCGGCGTTAGCGCCCCGGCACCGTCTTGGCGCGATCTGGTCGCTGCTGAAGAAGAGGAAGCGTCCGAAGACGATATTTTTGAAACAGGTGACAGCTCAACGGCATTGCCGGAAGCGAGCGCCAGCCCCAGAGGGGATGATCTTGAATCGCTTCAGGATGGCGGCACATATACTATTCCCGCTCGCCGCGAAGCGACACAGGAACAACTGCAGGAAAGTATCCGTGAGGAAGCGTTTGATGCGGCTGTTACCGGGCTTTTCCCTTTAAAGCCTGCACAAATTCAGGAACTTCTGAAATATTATGATGACACAACAAAGGTCGTGGAAAGCCCCCCGTATACTTTGCCGACTCCCGAAGTAGCGGTGCAGACAATATCTTTGGACCCCGGTGTTGTGCCGCCGACAATCAACGTTGCGGTTGGGCACGTGACGACATTGAATATCCTGGACATTACCGGCGCGCCGTGGCCGGTCCATGACGTGAGCTGGGCCGGTGATTTCGAGGTGGTGGAACCGCAGGAAGGCGGTCATATGATCCGGATTACGCCGATGTCTGAATTTGCGTACGGAAACTTATCTATTCGTCTTCTAACATTAAAAACGCCGCTGACCTTTTCTTTAAGAACCGCGCGGGACAAGGTGCATTACCGCATGGATGCGCGTGTGCCGGAATATGGCCCTTACGCCGAGGCCAGCTTGATTGACGGAACGAGCGAACTGCGCGCCGGAAGCCCGTTGATGACATCGGTTCTGGACGGCGCGCCGCCTTCCGATGTGGTCCGTCTGGATGTCGTTGGCGTGGATGGCCGCACCACGGCCTATCGCCAGAACGGAATTCTGTACATTCGCACACCGCTGAACCTGTTGTCCCCCGGATGGCGCAGTTCAGTGTCCTCCGCCGACGGTATGCATGTTTATGCGTTGAACGATACGCCTGTCGTCTTGCTGTCTGATGAGGGCAAATTCACCCGCGCGACAATCACTGAAAAGAAGGACGTTTTTGATGAGTGATAATGGCAACAACGATGATGCCATCGACTTCGACGAGGATGTTGGCTTCGACGAAGAGTCCGGCTTTGATGATTTTAGCAATTCCGGCAGTCTGGGCGATTTGTGGAAAAACAACCCTATGGTCAAAATCGGCACGATTCTGGCCGTTATTGCCATAATTGTATTTGCGATTTTCCTGTTTGGCGGTGGTAAGAAACGCGAGCCGTCGTCCGATTTGCGCGCTGCGCCGGAATCCAATGATCTGGGGGCACAGGAAAGCGTCGTATCAGATGTATACCGGGAAGCGGTAGAGTCCCGAAACGAAGACAATGTTGAAAGAGCGCTGGGGACCGGCGGTAGTGCATTGCCGTATACGGTCGATCCCGCCCGCGGACGTATTGCGCCTGAAATCGAAGAAGATCCGGAAGAAGATCCGCTGGAGCGCTGGCGTAAACTGCAGGAGCAACGGTTGAGGCAGCAGCCCCAAAGGCCGGAACGTCAACGTATCGTATCGGAAGAACCACCTGTCGATACCCGCGCCCAGGCAGTCAATGCGCTGTCTCAGGCGATGGCAACGCAGATGGAGGGAATTCTCGGCGCAAGGGAAATTCCAGAGCTGCAGATCGAACAGATTACGCCTGTTGAATTCGTCCAGGACTTGCAGGACAAGAAAGAAGCGAAGCTGGAAGAGCAGAGAAAAGCGCAGGAAGAGCTGGCGCAGGCCGATGACATCAACCAGATTATTTTGCTGCCTGCCGGTGAAATCGAATACGGCCAGTTAATCACAGAAGCCAATTCCGATACGCCCGGCCCCGTTTTGGTGCAGATCGTGTCCGGACCGCTCAAAAACTCAAAACTTCTGGGCAGCTTTAAAGTCGAAGACGACTACCTGATTTTAAGTTTTAACCAGATCGTGATCGACGGGATCAGCTATCCCGCGAACGCCGTGGCTCTGGACCCTGCTACAGCCAATGTCGGTATGGCCACGGAAGTCGACCATCGGTACTTCACGCGCGTCATTTTACCGGCCGCCGCAGCCTTTGTTGAAGGGCTTGCGGGCGCTATTTCCGAATCTGAAAGTACAACCGTATCCATCGACGGCAGCACCACGACTTCGACCGAAGAAGATCTGGATGCCCGTCAGGAAGCGGCAAAAGGGGTGGAAGAGCTGGGCTCACAGGTTGGTGACACCCTTGATGACATTGCCGGAGAAACAAAGACTCTTGTACGGGTTGCGGCGGGAACGCCGGTCGGTATATTATTCACCGAACCCGTAGTTCAGGATTAAGAGTATGCAAGATAAAGATGAAGATAAAGACTTTGAAGACGATTTCGACGACATGGACTTCATGGACGCCGACGATGATTTCAGCGATGAAGAGCTTGATGAGGAGCTGACTGAAGAGGACCTCGACTTTCTGGAAGAAGATACAGCTTTCGGTGAGGAAGAAGACTGGGACGAAGAAGATTTCGGTGAGGAAGAGCAGACCGACGGCAAAAAGAAAAAGAAGAAAAAAGCTCCGAAATCCAAAAAACCCCTGAGCATTAACACGATGGTGGTGTTGGGCGCTGTGGTTATTGGTGCGGTCGTTATGGTCTGGTCGCTGGCCCAGCCTGAAAAAGACCAGTTGCCCAAAGAACGCCCGTTCCAGTCTGCGCTGTCCCCGCAGGGTCAGGCGAACAATCCGGTTACTGTACCGGCCAATCAGGCCAAACAGCAACGCATCGAGCGTGAGAATGAAACACAGGAAGGCGGCTTCCTGAAAAATCCCTCTGAAATTGACGGCTCTCCGGCTCCGCAACCATCAATGGATGCGCCGGAAGTAGACAGTATTCTTGGCGATGTTGCCCCGCCAATGCCGGCCCCGATTGTGTCTGATGATACGGGTATGGATTCGGCTCTGACCCCTATGCCTGATTTGGCGCAGGATGACACAGGCGATGCCCTGCCGGTTCCGCGTGCGCCCGAACCGGAAATCGCGGACTCCGGACAGGAAGACTCTATGAGCGCGGCAGAGCTTTTGGAAAACAAGATTGCCCAGCGTCAGCAGGCCATGACAGACGAGGAAGAAGTACCGCAGGAAGTCGTGGAAGAAGATGTCGAAGAGGTTATGGAAGTAGAGCTTCCGCCTGCTCCGGAACCGGAATTGGCCGAAACGCCTGAGGAGGAAGGTTTTGGCATGGACATGCCGTCTCCCGCAACGCCGGACATCGAAGAAACAGCTATGGAAGACGACATGGAGATGGATGTGCCGCCAAGCCCGTCTGTGTCCAGCGCCGAAATGGAATCGCTGCAGGATGAACTGGACACAACACGGGATGAGCTGGCAAAGGTCCGCAGTAGCAGCAAAGAAGAAATTGCATCTTTGAACGCCGAAATTGAAAAACTGAAGGCTGAACTCGATAAAAAATCCGCACAGCCTGCTGCTGTGAAGTCCGAAACGGCAGCCCCTGCGAAAAAGGCTGCTCCCAAGAAAGCGGCTGCCAAGCCAAAAGCACGGACGAAAAGCTGGGAATTGCGGGCGGCCATGCCGGGCAAGGCCTGGGTGTCTGAATCCGGAAGCAAGGAAATGCGCTCCGTTGTTGTTGGTGATTCGCTATCCGGCATCGGTCGCGTGACGGCTATTACTTATAATAATGGCGTTTGGGTGGTTCAGGGAACACAGGGCGCAATTAAACAATAACCAGCTCTTTGTGGTATTCTGAAGCAGTAGAACGGACAGATTTAGGCCCGCCACATTGTTGACACATTTAAGGACGTAAACAATTTGTAAACATCGGAAAATAGGGATTATATATATAATTACAGTGACTTAACCGTTTTCTATATTACCTCGTTTTCGCACAAATTTGCCTTATTTCCTCAAAATATGATCTAATAAAGATATAGGGTGATTGGAAAGACCAGAGTATTTCTTATCAGTCTATTTGGCAAAATTGGCACTGATGCCGGTAACTATATTAAACTATTTTTGAGGCTCGCATTCAGTGCTAAAGTGTAACGGTATTATTAGGAGGAGAACCATGTTTAAACTATTGAACCGTAAAACAACAAAAGTCGCTGCCGGTGCTTATATCGGTGTTACATTCGGTGTAACCGATGCTCACGCTGGACAGGACTTCAGTACAATTGCAGAAAACATCATTACATCTATTGAAGATCTGCCGAGCTTGCTCACTGGTCTTGCATACATGCTTGGTATTCTGCTGGGTACACTTGGTATCCTGAAGATCAAGGACCACGTGGAAAACCCGTCTAACGCGAAACTGCAGGAAGGCGCAATTCGTCTGGCAGCTGGTGGTGGCTTGTTCGCCCTGCCGATCGTGATCGAGGCGATGAATACAACAGTTGGCGATGGTGCCGGTGTACCGAACGTACAGGTTGACGCTATCGAATTTAACTAAGATCGCATGAAATTATTACCTATCACTTTGGGTATCGCCAGAACTGGCGGTGCCCAAAACCTTTCCGAAGCCGTGGATAATGAAACACGGCAAAAAGTTTTTCAGCGCGATAATAACACCTGTCGTTATTGCGGCTTTACGTCTGAAAAATATCAAGACGTCCACTTCATCAATAACAATCCGAAAGACAGCCATTTCGACAATATGGCCACGGCCTGCATATTCTGCCACCAGTGCTTTAATCTGAAAAAGGTCAGCGATATGAAGTCCGGTGTTCTGATCTGGCTGCCGGAGATGTCTCAGGCCGATTTACACCATGTCGCGCGCGCAATCTACGTAGCGCGCATTTCGCAGGGCTCTATGGCCGATACGGCTAAAAAGGGGCTGGATGTCATCAGGGAGCGCAGAGAGCACGCAAAAGAGCGTCTGGGCACCGATGACCCCTTTATTCTGGCGACTGTGATGGACGATTTTCTATTGCCTAAACATTATGCAAACCGCGGGCAAAAGCTCGATGGTATTAAATTATTTCCTCTGGATCGCAGGATCATTAAGGAAGGAGATCTGGAATTTAACCAGTTTCCGCAGATCCTTGCCTATTGGCGCTCTAAAAACGGCCCATTTGGCGGAAAAATCCCGAATCAATGGAAAAATCTTTATGCCCAGATTAACCCGGCAGCCTAAATTTTCTCTGTAGACTAAAAGAAATATATAATACTCTGTATAGGAGTAATAAAACCCGTAAAATCATATAGATGAAGTTTTTTCAGAAATTACTGGCCCCATTTCAGATTGCACTGCGCCAATCCGTCGAAACCTTTATCCGCCTGGAAACGGCGGATGACGAATTCACCATGGCTGCGCGCGATGGCTCACTCGTCAGCTATATCAAAGTGGACGGCAGCCGTCAGATTATCGGGGAGCAGGAATACGCCTATCTGGTAGAAGGGGCGACAATCAAGGTCGGATCCCGTTTCGACCGTCAGGGCCACGCCTGGCAGATTTATTTTGTGCGCGATCCATACCGCGCCAAACGTCACATTGAAAAACTGATCCATCCGTCCAAGGTAACGGCTGAAGCGACAAAGCTCGAGGTTGAGGACGTCTTCAACGAACGTCTGAGGCATTTGTCCCGTTTTGTATCCTACGAAGAATGTTACTTCGTTCTCTGGACACGCCCGTCCATTTTGAACAAAAACGAAATGAAGCGCGCAGGCGAAGAATCCAAGAAAAAGAAATGGGTCAACGCCGGTTACGCGCAAAATCCGTATTCCGCGCTCGATGCATTGCGTACCCGTCATAAAAGTTTCATTGCTTCAATGCTGTCTTCCATGGACGAGCTGGGTATCAGCTGTGAATTGATGGAAGTGCATAACGCGTTACGGGCGGTGAAGAACAACCTGTATCCGACCAAGGCGCATGAAGAATGGCGCCCGTGCCTGCCCGGCGACCCCATCCCGCCGCGTGCACCCATGAGCAAGACTGATTTGTCCGATATCCTCTGGCCACCCGTGCCGCAGCAACTCGCGCTTGCCGATGCCCGCATTGTAAATGAGAGCATCGTGCGTGTTGGTGATTTGTTATGGGGCGGTGCGGACATGACATTGGGGCCGATGGACCCTAGCCCGTTTCCAATGATTTTGAACAGGCTGTTTGAAGCTGGTGTACCGTACCGGATCTCTTTCCTTTTGGAAGGCGGCGGTTCCTATTCAACGCAATTCCGCATGAACGTCGCCAAAATTCTTGGCGTGACAAATTCCTTTAACAAACAGATCGGTTTTGCCCTCGAAGGGCTGAACCGGCTGGCACGAAGCGAGCCTGTCGTGCGCATGCGCATATCCTTCGCGACATGGGCCGAACCATCACAAATGAAGCTGATGCAGGACCGTTTGTCCAATCTGGTTCAGGCAATTGAATCCTGGGGCTATACACAGGTAAGCGAATTTTCCGGCGATCCGCTGGACTGCGTCATGTCCTCCGCTATGGGCATCCATTGCGCGGGAACGGCTCCGACAGGCGTTGTCCCGCTGTTCGAAGTGATGAAGCTTCTGCCATGGCAGCGCGCGTCCTCCCCCTTCCGCCACGGCGCGATGTTATTCCGTACACCGGATGGAAAGGTCTGGCCGTACCAGACAGGAACAAACATCACCACCACATGGTTTGACCTGATCTTTGCGCAGCCCGGTGCCGGTAAATCTGTTTTGATGAATTCGCAAAACATGGCGACCGTATTATCGCCGGGTTTGAGCAAGCTGCCCTATCTGGCTGTTATTGATATTGGCCCGTCATCCTCCGGGCTTGTTTCCCTGATCAAGGAAGCCCTGCCGGAAGATCGTCAGCACGAAGCGGAATATTACCGCCTGCAGATGAGCCACGATTACGCAGTAAACCCGTTTGATACGCAGCTTGGTTGCCGTTATCCGATGATTGACGAGCGCAGCTACCTTGTGGAGCTTCTTACTTTGCTCTGTACGCCCCCCGGCGCAGGCAAGCCGTATGACGGTATTCAGCAACTGGCCGGGTTGGTTGTCGACGAAATGTTCCGCTGGCGGGACGACAGCGCGGCCAATGCCGAGCCACGCCCTTACCTGCCGCGCCTTGATGCTGAAATCGACGATGCAATGGCGCGCCACCGCGTTCATTTACCAAGCGATCCGTTCTGGTGGGACGTGGTCGATAAAATGTTCGATCTCAACGAATATGTTCTGGCGATCAAGGCACAGCGCCATGCGGTTCCGAATTTAACGGATGCGATTGTCGCCTGCCGCCGTCCGCAAATTCGCTCCCTATTGGAAGAAACATCCGTCGGAATGACGGCGGAGAACGTTATTAACGCTTTTGAACGGATGATTACCTCCGCTATTCGGGAATTCCCTATTCTGGCAGGTGTCACGCAGTTCGATGTATCTGCGTCACGCGTTTGTTCGCTCGACCTGATGGACGTATCACCGCAGGGCGATGATTCCGCCGACCGTCAGACGTCCATCATGTACTTGCTTGCGCGGCAGGTGTTGGTTCGTAACTGGTGGGTTGGGCCGGAAATGCTGGAAAAAATTCCTGAAAAATACCGCGGCTGGCATGAACTGCGCTTGCAGGACATCATGGAAACGCCCAAACGTCTTTGTTACGACGAATTTCACCGTACCAGCCGTTCACGCTCTGTGCGTTCGCAGGTCGTGCGCGACGTGCGCGAAGGCCGGAAGCGCGGTGTGCAGATCGTTCTGGCATCACAGCTTCTGGACGACTTTGACGACGATATGGTCGATTTGGCCACCGGTATCTGGGTCTGCGGTAGTGCGATTTCCGAACAGGCGGTGGATGATGTACGCGAACGTTTCGGCCTGTCTGAAACGGCACGGTCCATCATCCGCTATAAACTGACCGGACCGAAAGCCGGTGGTGCGCCTGTCCTGTTTGTTCTCGGAACAACAGAAGGGCGCTACGAGCAACACTTGCTGAATACGCTCGGACCGATCGAACTTTGGGCACTGTCTACGTCATCGGAAGATGTCGCAATTCGTAACCGTTTGTACAACGCACTGGGTGCAGGTCGTGCAAGACAGATGTTAGCCGCCAACTTCCCAGGAGGTAGCGCGCGCAATGAAATTAAACGCCGTATTCTCGCATTGGCAGAAAAAGGGGAAACTCGTGCATCCGCTCTAAGCCGTGTGATTGAAGGGATTGTAGCCGAATTGATCGAAGCCAGCCATACAAAAATGGAAGCGCCGGAAGAGCTCAACCGCCGCAAACGTAAAAAACAGGAAGAGCGTATAGCGTCATGAGTTATCACAACGACTATACAAACGTAAAAGAAGAAGATTTAAAATTCACACGAAATGAAAAACTGGGCATGCTCGGTTTTTTTGTCGGTCTTGCTTTGCTTATTTTTCTTATTTACGCGGTAGCAACGCACCGGGAGAAAGGCACAATCATGTTTGGCGTGTGCAAGGCATTTGTTGAAATGACTTTGACCTACCCACCCACCATGCACGTATCCGAAGTCTTGCAATATCCAAGGGCAGTCAGAATTTTTTACAACTATACCGACCCGTACGGAAACATGAAAAGTGAGGCTGTGGAATGTGCATTTACAAATGTCGCGGGCAGGGGCGCTCAGGCAACATCCATTTTGCACAACAGAAAAGAAATCAGCGAAGAGCGAATTAAAGAGTTCAACAAAACCATCTCGGCAATCGTGAATGGTGAACCGGATTTAATCCTCCCACGCCCTTTAGGGTATAATCTTGAAGACCTAAAGGACTAATAAGCAATTGAAATATAGTGCTATTTTCCCATTGCCTGGCGCATAAAGAATCGCTTGGCCGGATCAAATTTCTGCACCGCGCGCAGACCTAGTGTGCGGATCAGCCGAAAAGGGGTCACAGGATTGGAGAACAAGGCGTTCAGCCCATCTGTTGCCGCTGCCATGCTCATGTTATCTGTGCGTCTCAATAGTTGGTAATGCTGAAGTAATTGATCGCTTCCACAATCCTGCTGATTTTCTTTAGCCTCTATCAACAATCCTGACAGGCACGCAACGTCCCTATAGCCGAGGTTTAGTCCTTGCCCCGCTATCGGGTGTATACCATGCGCTGCATCGGCCACCAGTGCTGTGCGCTCGCTGATATAAGCATGGGCATGAACCAGCCCCAGCGGATAGGAAAACCGTTTTCCGTTTAACTGCACTTCGCCATACCGTTCAGGAAAACGGGATGTCAACGCGGCGTTGAACGTATTGTCTGACCATTGCATCGCCGATTTTTTTGCATCATGTTCGGACCAGACAACCGACGACCGGTGCCGCCCTTTATCATCGTCATGCATCGGTAGGATGGCAAACGGCCCTTCAGCCCTGAAATCCTCAACCGCTATATTGTTGTGCGGATTATCGTGAATCACGGTGCACACGATAGCCTGCTGCCTGTACGACCATTGCCGCGTCTGAATACCCGCCCATTCGCGTACAAAGGATCGCCGTCCGTCCGCACCAATTAAAAGCGAGGCTTCGATCGTTTCTCCGTCGTCTGTCGTAACATACACGTGATCGTCTTCGACGTTCATGCTTTTTACACTGGCTGGCGCTTTGTAATGAAGGGTTTTTATCTTTTTTGCTTTTTGTACCAGTCCGCGGCGCAGCACGCGTGCTTCAAAAATCCATCCGAACGCATCTTCGTCTACATCACGTGACAAAAATTCCAGCAGGACAGGGGACCCGCTGTCGGAAATGTGAATATCACGAATGGCGCATCCGTCTTTTGCGATATTTTCCCAGATACCCGCATCTTCTAAAACCGTCCGTGAGCCTGCAGAAATCGCGATTGTCCGGCCATCGAAATCGGCTTTCAGCATGGCCGCAGGGTCCTCACGGTCGATACATGTGACTTCCAGCCCGTTTTGCGACAAAATACAGGCCAGTGATAACCCGGCCATCCCGCCGCCTATAATAACAATGTCGGATTTATGCGCGCGCTGCTTTGACATTTCATGCTCTTTACGTCTATCTATATAGCTGGCTTAGATCACACAGCGTAAAAGATCAATCACAATAACAGGATGACCCGTAATGAAAATGATAATGGCGATAATTAAACCGTTCAAACTCGACGAAGTCCGCGAAGCGTTGACGGAAATAGGTGTGGAAGGCTTAACAGCAACGGAAGTAAGGGGTTTCGGCCGTCAAAAAGGCCAGACAGAAAGTTATCGTGGCGAAGAATACGCGGTCTCTTTCCTGCCCAAAGTAAAGATCGAAATCGCCGTAACCGACGATAAGGCAGATGAAGTGGTCGAGCGTATCAAAAATACCGCGAATACAGGTCGCATCGGTGACGGTAAAATCTTCGTCTACAGCCTCAACCGCGCAATCCGCATCCGTACAGGCGAGGACGGGGATGTCGCTCTCTAGCTTCAGGGCTGTTTTGCCCGCAACAAGGCATAAAGAATAAAAAAAGAGAGGATGTTGTTTCCAACATCCTCCGTCTTAGTTTCCAGGGAGGTAACCTTAAGCTTTTAGATTGGGAGCCTTTCTTATTGGAAGGCGATACCCAGTCCCAAAGCATCAATTCCAAGTGTAATCTGAACCGCCTCCAGCATCGGGCCCAGGTTAATGGCGATCGCGCCGCCAAGAATATGTGTGATCCCGGCCATTGAGCTGGCTTGAGAATTACCTTCCGCAACGCCTCTGATAATGAAGAGACCGCGAATAAAGCTGATCCAGCCAACAACCGCAACAAATGCCGTGATTGCGTTAATAACCGCGTTTGCGTGTGCAATTTCTGCACCCGTCATCCCGGCCGTGTAAACCAGTGCACCTTCGTTTTGTCCTTCCTGTCCGTTGAACATGGAGAAGGATGTAGCGCCAATCATTGAGTCTACGGATAACAATGCACCGGCAACCAGGAATGTCATAACTGTACCGATACCTGTCGGGCCTTTCGGGCCGTCTTGTTCGGATTTAAGCAGTCGTGAAATACCGACCATGACCAGAAGGATACCGCCAAGGTAACAAAAAGCTGAGAACGCCATCTGCATTGGGGTCCAGATATCCCGCATCAAGGCGACAAGCATAGCATCCAGTCCGCCGCCGACCGCGCCTTGACCGTTAAAGTCGGAACCGTCGAATCCGGGGATGCCGATTGCCACTGTATTAAAGACCACTTCCATAACCATCGGCAGGGCAAAGAACGCACCACCTGCCAGAAACCGTTTCATCGGATCCCATATCTCTACCTGTGTTGGTTGTTCGACATGCATTCTCAGTCTCATAATACCCCAGAAGCCCAGGATAATACCCATCAGGTAAGAAATACCGGAAAACAGGAACGGAACCAGCTGGTTGGAATAAACCGTGTTACAAATCACATCGCCCAGTCCGCCTGCGCCACAGCCGCCACTAAGGCCGAACAGGCCGAAAAGATCTCCAAAAACACCGCCCAGGTTATTGGCAAGATCGCGAATTAGGCCATCAAGCGCTGCATTTCCTGTTGTAAGGTTTCGAAGCAAACCGCGCCCGCCGCCAGTCAGGATGTCTCCAATATTGTCGCCTCGTATAGCGCCTTGTAAAGCATCATTCAAAGCCTGGTTGTTCGTCGTAATACCGCCAAAGAAATCAACAGCCGCACCGGCCGCTGCGTCGCCCAGATCTTGCCCATTCAGTACGCCGCCCAGAATATCTGCGCCGGCGCCCAGAATATCAACTGACCCGTTTGCTACTGTAATAGGCCCGCCGCCAAGAAGGTCGCCAAGAATAGGTACATTGGCCGCACCGCCAAGAAGGCCGCCTACATCAAGGCCGCCCTCACCGTTGCCCAGTCCGACCGCGCCGAAAACACCGTCTACTGCACCATTGAATACGTTAACACCGCTGTCAATGGCACCGCCTACACCGCCTAAAAGGCCACCGTTACCAAGAAGGCCGCCATTAAATACACTACCGCCGCCTTCATTGCCGCCGCCGAAGAGGCCGCCAGCAAATCCGGGTGAGCCGCCGCCGCCGAAGAACCCGCCAAGTGCGTAAGATTGCTTAACAGGCGTACCGACAGATAGCGCCAAAAGCATTAAAAGTGTTAGAATTCTCTGTAAGTTCATAAATCACCCTGAAAAATAATTCTTATTAACTTAAGTATATCACCGGGCGGTGGCGTAAGAAAAATTTGCCAAAAATCTTATGGAATCGGCGTCAAAAAAGATAGATTTTATGTAATAAAATCAAATAGATAGTATTTTTGTTAAAGTGATTGCCCCCGAAATCGCCTATTCACGATCAGGAAACGGGCGCATCCACTTTCACAGGCAGGTCGGCTGCAATTGGCTCATCATCCAGCATTTCGATCATGCCGCCGGGCTGAACCGCGAAATTCGCGATAAACAAGGCGTTGGAATAATAAACCACTGCATCGCAAAGGAAGTGACCCTGCTCGTTCTTGCCCTCATAAGAGGCCGGACGAACAGTATTTTCAATGACCATTTTAGTCTTGTCGTCCACGTCTTTGGGAACATACGGGTCGTCCATACTTTCTGAAATCAGGAACGGGCCTTCTTCTCCACGTACGAAGAAACAGAAAAAGCGTAAATATTCCAGTACGTTATCGTCTGTGATGCGGATTGGGGCCTTGGCATTGACCTCGTGAATCGGCGGGGAAGTACCGTTCAGCCAGTACAGATTGCCCTGATCCGTCAGGTAATAGATAAAGAGATTTTTCGGCGTCCAGGCCGGGTCTTTGACGCGAATAAGGGCAACCTGCTCATAAAATGGCAGCGGACACCAATGAACGGAGGTGGTTTCCGGATTAACCCTGTATTTGTCCCCGATCGGGTTTATCTGTTCCAGAAATCCGGCTAATTCATCGCCTGCAACCGGATTCCAGCGGTCGTCAACGTACATGAAAGACCCTTTTCGCTTGTTAAACTATTGATTTATATTAACACCAGTGGCCTATATTGCCAGACATCAATTAAATCGCAAGTAAAATTGACAATATATGGACTATAGGCTATATCATCCCCGGAATTCAAAAAATTTAAAGCTTTTGAGCGGAGATAATAATGAAAAGAACATTTCAACCTAGCAATCTGGTTCGCAAGCGCCGCCACGGCTTCCGTTCACGTATGGCCACGAAAAACGGCCGTCTGGTTCTGGCACGCCGCCGTGCAAAAGGCCGCAAGCGTCTGAGCGCCTAGTAACAGGCCCCCTGCCTGTGATGAACAGCAACAAGAATATTGAATTAGACCGCTTGGTAAAGCGGTCTGATTTTTTATGGGTCCAGTCTAACGGTCGTAAATGGGTGTCAAAGGGGCTTATCCTTATGATCGCGCCAAATGATGGCCTGGGCACACGATTTGGCATTACGGTGACCAAGCGCCTGTCCAAAAAAGCGGTGGACAGGAACCGGATGAAGCGCCGCTTGAGGGCTGTTGCGTCGGATATCCTTGGCGAATATGGATCGGACAATGCCGATTATGTGCTGTTGGCCCGTTCTGAGACCGCTACCCGCCCTTATATGGATTTGCTGAACGATCTAAAATGGTGTCTGAAAAAGCTGGAAGGCAAGAAGAATGAAAACAATCCTGAAAGCGCTGATTAAGCTGTATTCCGTCTGTATTTCTCCGCTGATGGGCCGGAACTGCCGTTTTGAGCCAACCTGTTCAGCATACATGGACGAAGCCATAGAAAAGCACGGTGCGGCCAAAGGCGTATTTTTGGGAACCAAACGCCTGTGCAAATGCCATCCGTACTACAAAGGGAAATTTTACGATCCAGTGCCGTAAGGGGCGTTGCGTCACCAGCCCCCTTCCGCTATAAACGGCCTACATTCAACAAAAGCTTACATGACCATGGAAAACCTGAACCAGAAAGCCCATCCGGACGATAACCGGAACCTCATAATTTTTGTGATTATCTCCCTTATCCTGTGGTTCGGGTATGACACTTATGTTTTGCAGCCGCGCATTCAGGCGCAAAAAGAAGCGCAGCTCGTGCAAATGGAACAACAGCGTGCGGAACTCGGCGTTTCCGAAGTGGTGGAAGAACGCCCGCGTGAAGAGGTTATTAGCGAAAGCACACGCATCGAACTGGATAACCAGGCGATTTTTGGCACAATTAATTTACAAGGTGCGCGCATTGACGATGTGTCCTTGCACAAATATTTTGTATCGCTGAAAAAGAAGACGGAAATTTCCGTCCTTTCTCCTGCCGGTACACCATACCCAAAATATGTTGAAACCGGCTGGGTCTCTGTCGACGATGATCTGGTTCTGCCGGACAAAGATACGCTGTGGTCCGTTTCCGGTAACAATAAACTGGAACAGGGAAAGCCCGTGACGTTGTATTGGGACAACGGGCAGGGCGTCCGCTTCGAAAAAACTTTTTCACTTGATGACCGTTATGTTGTCACCGTCGAACAGCGTGTGATCAATAACCGTGAAGCCAGTGCCATTCTGTCTCCCTATGCACTGGTAAGCGAACATGGTCTGCCCGAAGACTTTACGGGCCGTTTCGTTGTCCATGAAGGACCGATCGGCTATATCGGTAAGGAGCTGGAAGAGCGTTCTTACAAAAAAATGCGCAAGGAGCCGCGTTTTAATGTCAAAGCAGATCAGGGGTGGATCGGCATAACGGAAAAATACTGGCTGACGGCCGTTTTGCCGGAACAGGGAAAAGAACTGACATACCGCTTTGCGTTTGCCCCCGCGCGTAACGATAAGGACAAAGACCGTTATCAGGTCGATGTGGTATCGGAATCACAGGCCGTAAAATCAGGAGAGACCTTCTCATCAACCACACATATTTTCGTTGGTGCGAAAGAAGTGCAGGCGCTGAATACATATAAGGACGAACTTGGTATTCCGAACCTCGATCTCGCGGTTGATTTCGGCATGTTCTATTTCCTGACGGTTCCATTTTTCTGGGTATTGCATTTCTTCTATACACTGGTTGGCAATTTTGGCGTGGCGATTTTGATGATCACATTGTGCCTGCGTGTGCTGGTGTTCCCTCTGGCCAACACATCGTATAAATCTTTCGCAAAGCTGCGCAAGGTATCGCCGCAAATGTATGAACTGCGGATGAAGCATAAGGACGACAAGAAAAAACTGCAGGAAGAACTGGTCAAACTGTATGAAAAAGAAAAAGTAAATCCGGCTGCCGGTTGTTTGCCAATTCTAATTCAGATTCCGATTTTCTTTGCGCTGTTCAAGGTGCTGTCGATCAGTATTGAAATGCGGCACCAGCCGTTCGTTGGCTGGATTCAGGATTTGTCCGCGCCGGACCCGACCAGCCTGTTTAACGGTTTTGGTTTGATCCCGTGGGATCCGCCGCAATTCCTGATGATCGGTATCTGGCCGTGTCTGATGCTGTTGACGATGATATTCCAACGCAAAATGTCGCCGCCGCCGCAGGACAAAATGCAGGCGCAGATGATGACTGTCATGCCGTTCTTTATGACGCTGATTCTGGCGAAGTTTGCATCCGGCCTGGTGATTTACTGGACCTTCAGTAACCTTCTGTCCTGTATACAGCAGTACGTCATCATGAAAAACATGGGCGTGGAACCGTATTTGTTCCGGAAGGACAAAGACCGCGAAAAAATGGAAGACGCGGTGGAAGAAGGCCCTGCCGTTCACCCCGGTGCGGAAATGATTGAACACGATATGGAAGAAGCGGTTGAAAAAGTGATCTCTCCGCCCAAGCCGAAAAAAAGCAAAAAGAAAAAGTGAGCGCAGAGTTTTCAAATCAGCAGATAGAAGAGGCCCGTAAACTATTTGCGGGCCCCTGCGATTTCATGCTGGGTGTAGCGGGTCTGGAACAGCTTCCCAAAAGCAGCGCGCCGGAAGTCGCCTTTGCCGGCCGCTCGAATGTCGGTAAATCATCGCTTATCAACGCGCTGACCAATCGCGGCGATTTGGCCCGCACGTCCAACACGCCGGGCCGGACACAACAGCTCAACTTTTTTAATCTTGGCGACGTTCTGCGGCTGGTTGACATGCCGGGCTATGGCTATGCCAAGGTTTCGAAAAAAGAACGCTCCGAATGGGAAAACCTGATTTTCGATTATCTGCGCGGCCGTCCCAATTTGCGCTGCGTATTTGTTCTCGTTGATGCCCGCCATGGTTTAAAGGACAGCGACGAACGCCTGATGGCTATGCTCGACGAAGCTGCCGTGTCTTACCGGATTGTTTTGACCAAGGGTGATAAAAAGGCAAAGGGCGTTATGGATGCTGTGCAGGGCGCGTTAAAAAAACATCCTGCTGCCTTTCCGGATATTCATTTGACAAGCTCGATCAAACAAATCGGCATTCCAGAATTGCGCGCAAATATTCTCGCGTTATCGCGCTAGCAAAATCGAATACATACCCATTCCGGACCCGCCAAATGTCTGTACGCATAACATCGGATATCCTTCACATCCCGGGCACAACGCAGCGGTTAAATCTGTATTGGTGCCGCTGTTGCGCATAAAGTCAGATAAATCTCCAGATGTCATCTGCGGCACTGTGCCGGAGCCGGTAATTTTCTCGTTTATTTTCGCGCACACGGTCGGATCAACGCTGTAAGCACTTAAAAGCAGATCGTTCTGGGTCGACGGGGTCCATTCCACGTTAATCGCGTTGGTGAAATGCCAACCTTCAAACGCGTTTCCGGCGTCAACAAACGGCAACTCTTCCTGCCCTTCGGGAATATACGTTAAACCGCCGCCCTGCGGGTGATAGATTTTATGTATGTGGGGCGGGGTGTTGTATGGCGTACTGGACGGGTTCGCCAGGACAAACTGGTTGAAACTGGTGCCCGTCATCTCCATCTGGTCGATAACTCCCTTGGCTGCATTTGCGTATTCAATGAGTTGCAGCGCATAAAGCTCCGCTATCTCGTCATCAATATCCTGCGAATCTGCCTGTTCGGTTTGTCTGCTCATCGTAACGGTCAGGAACCCGATCAGGGCAATGCCGATCAACACGTAAATCATGGCGTTTCCGCTTTGATGGCGCTTGCTTTGTAAATTTTCAGAATTCGGTTTGCGCATAGGGGCGTTTCTCCTTTATTCTATTAGCTTAACAGGAAGACGGGCTATGTTAGAACAAATTTCAATTGATTTCTTCTCATTCGGCGCAGGCGGGGTCATCGGCCTTTTGGTCGGTGCGGTTATTGCCGCATGGATGTCTGCGTCTTTATCGAAAGAAAACGCCGCGCTGCAGGCAAAGATGGATGCGGAAAAAGCGGCCATGGACGAGCATTTCGCTGCGCTGGCCGGCAAGGTACTGGAAAACAATTCCAAAAACTTTCTCGATCTGGCGCAGGAAAGGCTGAAGGCAGCACAGGCCGAAGGCGCGCATGATCTCGATAAACGCTCACAGGCAATTGAACAAATGGTCAAACCCGTACATGAACATCTGCAAAAACTGGGTGGTGCGGTTGAACAACTGCATGGAACGAAAAAGGCGATACAGGATGATTTGCGCAATTTAAGCCGGGAAACTTCCAAACTGGTCGGTGCGCTGCGTAACCCGGCGGCGCAAGGAAAATGGGGTGAGTTTGTCCTCGAACGCTTGCTGGATAAAGCCAACCTGATAAAAGGTGTTCATTACAATACACAGACACAGACAGCCGAAGGCAAACGCCCGGATGTTGTTATTCATTTACAAGACGGTTTCCACATCGTGGTGGATGCAAAGGCGCCGATTAACGATTTTGTCGACCGCATGGATGACGACCTGACCGAAAGTGAAATGGCTGACCTGCGCATGAATTTGTCGCGGCAGGTGCGCGGACACGTCCGAGCGCTGGGCGCAAGGGGCTATTGGGAGCAACTGGACTCGCCTGATTTCGTTGTGCTGTTCCTGCCGTCCGAACAAATGTTTTCCTACGCCATACAGGCCGATCCGTCATTGATCGATTTCGCTGCTGAAAACCAGGTGATCATTGCATCGCCAACGTTGATGTTGTCCCTGCTGCGGGTAGTGGGTTTAAGCTGGCGGCAGGTGGAACTGGCGAAAAATGCACAGGACATCGCCGCGCTGGGGTCCGAACTGTATGATCGTATCTTAACGTTCTCCGGACATATTGGCAGAGTGGGCAAGGGGATTGAATCCGCGCTGGCGGCCTATAATAAATCCATATCCTCGTTTGAAACGCGCGTGCTGGTGAGTGCACGGAAACTAAAGGATATGAAAGTCGCCATGACCGACAAGGATATTGAAAGCCCGGCACAAATTGAAACAACGGCGCGCTCAATATCCGGTGAAAACAATGATGACGATAAGAAGGTCGCATAGCATGAACAAAGAAATTTACGACATCATCATCGTTCCTGATCCTGTGCTGAAACAAAAGGCGCAGGAAGTGCAAACCGTTGACGATGCATTGCGCGCGCAAATGGACAGGATGCTGGAAACCATGTACGACGCACCCGGCATCGGCTTGGCCGCCAACCAGGTGAATCTGCTGAACCGTGTTTTGGTAATGGATTTTAGCCAGCGCGAAGATGAAGAAGCCTCCCGTGACCCGATTTACATGGTCAATCCGGAAATCATCTGGGAATCAGATGAAATCAGCGAAATGGACGAAGGGTGCCTGTCCATCCCCGGCCAGTATGCAACCGTGGAACGTCCGGCGCAGGTGCGGGTTAAATACCTTGATTACGATGGTAAAGCGCAGGAAGGCCTGTTCGAAGGATTGGGCTCTCACTGCGTCCAGCATGAAATAGACCATTTGAACGGCGTCTTGTTTGTTGATTACCTGTCATCGCTGAAACGCAATATGATTTTGAAGAAAGTCCTGAAAGACCAGAAACTGAAGGCGCTCTAAGATTTTCGACAATTTCGCTGCACCGCGTCATATCTTTCATTTGCCAAATATTTCCCTATTCCCTACGCTCATATAACTTAACAACAATATAAATACATATTTTGTAATTTTTATCTGTGTGAGAGGGGAAGCCTATGTCCGATAAACCTGTTTCCGGTGATGCCGAAATATTCCAGTTGTCTGAAATTCCGGATGCGTTCAAAGGATCAGCTGACTTTGCCGGACAGTGGATGACAGCCATATCATTAAGTCCGCCGATGCAAGTTGCTGCCGCAGTAGGAAAGTTTGGTGAAGAATACATGCGGGCTACAATGATGCCGGTAATCGCGCCCAATCAGACAAAACAGGCATGGCAAGACGCCTTAAGTGCATATGTAAGCATAGGTCAGGTTTGGGTCACGGCAGCAATGGGTACGATTCCTTCTACCAGTAAGGGGCCGGCGAGAATAATAGAAATGGGTGCCTACAAACGTGGGCCGTCCGGTGAAATAATGGCAAACCGTGGACATAGGCGGGGCGGTGGAGCCAGCGTAGCAAAAATGTAGTTGAAATATATAGCAATTCTCCGCTACCACTCGTCTGTATGACGCAATCGCTTAAAATCATATTCATGGGAACGCCGGATTTCGCGGCCACGGCGCTGCGGGCGCTGCTGGAAAGCCCTCACGAGGTTATCGCCGTGTACTCACAGCCGCCACGGCCAAAGGGGCGCGGCCAAAGCGTACAAAAAAGCGCGGTCCATGAACTGGCGGAAACGAATGATATTCCCGTCTATACCCCTAAAAATTTCAAAACGGCCGAAGCGGTAGAGGAATTTCAATCCCTCAATGCCGATGTCGCAGTCGTTGCGGCGTACGGCCTGATACTGCCAAAGACGATCCTGGATGCGCCGAAACATGGCTGCCTGAACATTCACGGCTCTCTTCTGCCGCGCTGGCGCGGGGCTGCCCCGATTCAGCGCGCGATAGAAGCAGGCGATGGCGAAAGCGGCATCACCATCATGCAAATGAACGAAGGGCTGGATACCGGCCCGATGATCATGGAAGAATCGACGCCCATTACCAACGAAACGACCGCTCAAAGCCTGCATGATGCCTTGGCCGAAATCGGTGGACGCCTGATTGTCAAAACACTCGATATCCTCGCCGATAAAAATGTCCTGTGCCACACACCGCAGGATGACAGCAAGGCAACCTACGCCCACATGCTGAAAAAGGAAGAGGGCCGTATCGACTGGACAAAAACTGCCGAAGATATTGGCCGGAAAATCCGTGCCTTTACGCCTTGGCCGGGAACATACTGTTTTTCCGGTGGCGGCAAGCGCATCAAAATATTGAAAGCGGCGCCGGAGAATACCGCAACTGATCATCCGGCGGGAACCGTGCTCGATGGTGGAATTATTGCCTGCGCCGACGGGACAACGCTGGCGCTGGAACAAGTGCAACCGGAAAACAAAAAACCGATGGACGTGGCGGCGGCGATGAATGGCGGTTATATCAAGGTTGGCGATGGTCTGACATGACGCGCTGGAAACTGACAATCGAATATAACGGTGGCGATTATGTCGGCTGGCAACGGCAAAATAACGGACCGTCCATTCAGCAGTCAATCGAAGAAGCCATCCATGGTTTTAGCGGACAGGAAGTAACGTTACATGTTGCCGGCCGCACCGATGCCGGCGTTCACGCCCGCGGGCAGGTGGCGCATGCCGATTTCGATGATTTCACAAAACCGATGGACGGGTTTGAAGTCGCCAAGGCCATCAACGCGTATTTACGCCCGCAGCCGATATCGGTTCTGAAAGCAGACATCGTTGACGAAGAATTCCACGCCCGCTATGCCGCAAAGAACAAGCTTTATACGTACCGCATTATCAACCGCCCGTCTTTGCTGGGCCTTGATAGGGGGCAGGCATTTCATGTCAAACGCCCGCTGGATGTAGCGGCGATGGCTGATGCAGGTACTGCCCTGTTGGGCCATCACGACTTCACAACATTTCGCGATTCCAACTGCCAGGCAAAGTCACCGATGCGCACGCTCGATCGTCTGGAATTTGAAACACGCGACTATGATAATTGCGGTGGCCGTGAAATTTTAATGCATGTCGAAGCGCAAAGCTTTCTCCATCATCAGGTTCGCAATATCATCGGCACATTGTTATTGGTTGGTGAGGGGAAGTGGACAAAAGCCGATATTGCAGACGCACTGGCCGCCAAAGACCGCACACGTGGCGGCCCGACGGCTCCTGCTGAAGGCCTGTATCTCGTCCGTATAGATTACGCATAAAAAGGGCCGTTTCTATGAGGGTCGGTCATAGAAACGGCCAGGCGGGGTCAGGGTCATCAACAGGGAAGAGCTCCTAGAGAGTGCTATGAAAAGAAGGGATTACGCCCTTCCCTGCCAAACTTGTTAATGGGCGAGTGCTATTTCCTCACGGTGTCCGGGCGTGATAGCGATCAAGTTCGCGCGCACCGGCTGTGCGAAAATATATGGCTTCGGATCGGTCTCACTTTTACCGAAATCTTCCAGGAACTGCATATACATCAGCCGTGATAAATGTTCGTAATCGGCCTTGATCGTCCCATGGTCATGGACCATGATAGCGCGGCTGATCGTCGCAGCCAGCAAGGCATAGGCCTTATCTTCATTGGCGCGCAAGGTTTTTGCATACTTCCACAAATCGGGAATATGTTTTGCCATTTGCCGGCGGAAGTTCACTTCTCCGTCCCTGCGGTTTTCAAGCTTGCGCATGATATCTTTTTTCGTCGTTGTCATCGTTTACCTCACTGGTTGTCTGATGTCTTACCATTCGAAATATGGTCTTTGATTGTTACAGGGGTGAGACGAAAAAATGATTTTTTGAAGAACAATTGCGGCAAAATTGGCGCTACAGTTGACGTAATTATTTAAAGAATTCGATCAGGATATCTTTGTAAACGGCGACCAGTAACGTCAGGTCATCGATTCGCAGGTTTTCATCCACTTTATGAATTGTTTCATTGGTCAGGCCGAATTCCACAACCGGACAATAGTCTTTGAAAAAGCGCGCGTCGGACGTTCCACCTTTGGTGGAGAGTTCGGGTTTACGTCCGCATAATTTTTCAACGCTCTTCGCAACAAGCCCGGTCCATTCTCCCGGTTTTGTCAAAAAACTTTCCGCCCCGCAGGACGTTTCCAGCGTATAATTTCCTGTCACGCTGTCCAGAACCTTGCGAACGTCCTGCTCCAGTTTCCCGGCGTCCCAGCGGTCGTTAAAGCGAATGTTAAAATGCGCTTTGCCCTCGGATGGGATGACATTCGTGGCCGTATTGCCGACATCGATGGTCGTTATTTGTAAGTTGGTTTCAGGAAAGAAAGCCGACCCCTTATCAAAGATATGCTGGCTCAGCTTGTCCAGTGCTGCCGCAAGTATAGGCAGCGGGTTATCGGCAAGATGCGGGTACGCCACGTGCCCTTGTGTGCCGTGGACGGTCAAAAAACCGTGCAGAGAGCCTCGCCGTCCGATTTTAATTTCCTCGCCCATCTCTTTAACATTGGATGATTCACCGACCAGCGCGGCGTCCGGCACATGCCCGTTCTCCTCCATCCATTCCAGCACGCGTTTCGTACCGTTGATCGCTTCGGATTCTTCATCGCCCGTAATGGCAACGCTGATGCTGCCCTTCGGTGCGCCGTATTCGCTTAAATATTCCTGCACGGCGATAACAAAGGCGGCATTAGCGGCCTTCATGTCCGATGTGCCGCGCCCGTACATGATTCCATCCACGATTTCCCCGCCAAACGGGTCGTGTGTCCATTTGTCAGGATCGCCCACGGGAACGACATCCGTATGCCCGTTATAACAAAGGTGCGGACCTGTATCGCCCAGCCGGGCAAAGAAATTCTTTACCGGGTACGATCCGCCATTTCCCTCGAACGGCAGGTCGTGGATATCAAATCCCATGGTTTTCAGGGGCTTTTTCAATACATCCTGCGCGCCGTCATCATCCGGTGTAACGGATTGGCAGCGGATCAGGGATTGGGTCAGGGTAATAACATTTTCGATCATAAAACAATAGGAGCACGGGTAGCTTTGCCTGGCAAGTATAGTGTGCCGCCGCCTCCATTAAAAAAGACAGGTTCGTCGTTTTCAGGTCCAGGATTGTCGTTAGCGACAACGCCCGGAATAGGTTTCAAGTCATAGGCTTGAATAGCATTTAGCAACGGAGGCACAATCAATCGGTCGATGATTGTCTGAATTTTGTCATTCTTTACCTTTTCCCTTCCAATCATATGAGTATGAATGGAAACGGGGTGGAAAATTGAGGGCATGTCCTGATAA
>JAUHXT010000090.1 GCA_030426925.1 Alphaproteobacteria bacterium
ATTTCTGAAAATCTTGGCCCGGTATACGAGCGTATTCACGACCGCAAGCTGCGCCAAAAGCTGAAGGAAAAAGTCGACAAGCTGCACGCGAAAGGAGATTTGACCAAGATTGCCGCGATTTTTGATGAAGCGGAAATGTATAGCGGGGATTCAAACCAGTTTTTCCGTGCTATTCACGAGTATGTGAAGCTGAAGAACGAAAAAAGCCAGCTAAAATACGATTTGAAGAATTCCAAGACTTTCGGTTTTGAAACAGGGCGGCAGGCGGCGGCGATTTTATCATGCGTGCTGGCCACCATTGTTATTCTGGCGGCCACGTTTATGGCATTGGGCAGTTTTCTTGCAGGGGGCGGGTAATGGCCAAAAAGAAGAAAAAGATGGGTTTTCGCGAGCAGTTTACCATGGCGTTTCTGATAGCCATGGGAATGATTTTCAAATCGACGGCCGTTATGCTTTTGATCGGTATGATACCGACTTTGGTTGCTATTGTTGTCGATAAATCAAAGGAGAAGCTGAAACCACTCACCGTCGGGGCGATGAATTTGGCCGGGTGTTTTCCGTTTGTGCTGGAATTGTGGTTATCAGGCGATAATGACATTTCATCCGCGCTGTCCAAAGTTCTGGAACCACGGACGTTTGTTACGATTTACCTGGCCGCTTCTATCGGGTACCTCATCGATTGGGCGATGACGGGAATTGTCGCGCAGATCATGTATCAAAAAGGGCAGGCGCGGTTAAAGGAGATTGATGAATTGATGGAGAGCCTTGTTGAACGATGGGGGCCGGAAGTAAAAGGCGATTTACAGCTGGACGAGTACGGTTTCCCGGTAGACAAGGAAGGTGCGGAAGCATTGGAAACAGCGCATGAGGAGGCGGGATCCGGTTAATATTGATCTTCGTGTTTTAAAGTGTTGTTAAGGTTTTCTGCCGTATCATAAAGAGTACAAAAGCGTGTCCGAAAGGCGCGCTTTATTACATTCGGAAAAAGATAAAAATTAAAAATAAATACTGAATAAATGTTGGGTAATAAAGTGGGTGTATTCATAAAAAGCTTTTTCAAAAGTAATCGCGGTACGACGGCTGTGGAATTCAGCCTTATTGCCGCGCCCTTTATTTTCATGTTGATCGGTTTGATTGAAATGGCGCTGATGTTTGCGTCTGCCAGTCTTCTGGAGGGATCGGCCTCTACGGCCGCGCGCCTTATCCGCACGGGGCAGGTGCAGCAGGCAGGCGGGTCACAAGCCTTGTTCGAACAAACGTTGTGCGATTTTGCAGAGCCGTTGATTGCCTGTGACGACCTGCAATACCAGGTGTACAGCGTGGACAGTTTCGAGGATGCCGATGATTTGCCAGATGCGGAGTTTGATGCAGATGGAAACCTGTCGGATACTACATACGATCCGGGCGGGGTTTCGGATGTTGTGTTGATCCGTGTTGCATATCACTACAGAATTACAACGCCGCTGTTGCAGACGTTTTTGACCAATAACGGTGATAATACACGCACGATGATGGCCACGATTGTCCTGCAAACCGAACCTTATGAATTTGAGGATAGTTAAGATGAAAGAGATGTTTCACAGACTATCGCTGGTACGGTACTGGACGGAAGAAAAAGCCAATGCGCTGGCCGAAACGGCGATTTTATTTCCAGTTTTCCTGACGTTGTTGATGGGGGTTTACGATCTGGGGCAGGGAATCGTCATCAACCAGAAATCCATCACGGCATCGCAGGTGATTGCAGATTTGATCACGCGGAACCGCGAGGTCGATATGAGTACGCTGAACGATATCACGCGCGCCGGCGAAATGGCGATTGATCCATTCCCGCTGGAGCGCAACGGGACAAGGATTTTCGGATATGATATTGTGAGTGTACTGTTCGACGAGGATGGTGATCCGGACATTCAATGGCGTGTCACAGAAGATATGTTGCCGAACGATGACCCGCTTTTGACGGTTGTAAATGTCCTGGAACTGACCAATGAAGGCCTTGTCATTGTCACTACCGAGTATACGTATACGCCGTATTTTGCTGAATTTGTAACCGATGAAATTGTGATGCGTGAAGTGTCGTTCCTGCGTGGACGGGGCAGTTCGCTGGTTTCATGCGATGATTGTCCGGGAGGATCTTAACCCAGAGGTAAAAACATGATGAAAACAATAATGAATAAAATCAGAGATTACCTTCTTATTACCGGCGGTGCGGCGGCCATTGTGTTTGGCGTTACTGTGCCGGTTGTCGTCACAGCTGTTGGAATGACGGTTGATATGTCACAGGCCTTTGTGACGCGTGAACGCCTTAGCCGCGCGCTGGATGCTGCGGCGCTGGCCGGAGCGGCGCTGGATACGGATGATGAAAATGATATTCAGGATCGGGTCGATAGATTTTTACAAGCCAATTACCCGGATGATGTGATCGGGCAGCGTATATCACTGTCCGTTGATCTGGATCCAGAAAACGATTTGTTACATGTCGCTGCACGGGCCAAGTTGAATACTTCTTTCATGGGAATTATCGGTAAGGACGTTATTTATATTGATGCGGAAACGACTGTTCAGCGCGAGGTGCGCGGACTGGAAGTCGTTCTGGTTCTGGATAATACAGGTTCCATGAGTTCGTATAATAATATCGGCGCGCTGCGTACCGCGACTAAAAATTTCGTCAACATCATGTTTGATGCCGTGGATGATGAAGACCATGTGCGTATTGGCCTTGTGCCATACAGTTCATCGGTGAATGTCGGGAATTACGGTTTGGGGCTGGATGAAGCGGGCGACCCATTGCCGACGGCCGGGTTTGTGTATCCGCCGGAAGACGATATTTATTACGATTACACCCATGCGGATTTTTACAATGAATGGCATTACGGTATTGAGGAAGAGGACCTGGTGTATAACCCCAGCGCATACGGGCAGTGGCATGGATGTGTTCTAGCCGCTGAATATCCGCTGGATACGGAAGATCACCCGGGCCCGTGGGAGATGTATCGCTACGACCATCAAGGATCGACGAACAGTTATTACCAGCAAAACTGGAAATGGTTGAACGGACAATGGCATACACAAGGTGACCGTTACAATAGTAACTACGGCCCGAATTATCACTGCCCCGACCAGAAAATCGTACCGTTGACGAGTAACGAAAGCGAACTGGTGGCTGCTGCTGACAACATGAAAGCTGACGGCTTTACGCTGGGTAATTACGGTATGGTGTGGGGATGGCGCGTGATTTCACCGGATTTCCCGTTTACTGAAGGATCTGATTATGATGATCCGGAATGGGACAAGGTCGTCATTATGATGACTGATGGTGACAACACCATGAACCATGCCTATACCGCGTACGGAAAAACGAACGAACATGACGTAAATCCGAGCGATGAGAATGAACGTTTTGCCGAGGTGTGCGATAATATGAAGGATGAAGATATCCTGATTTACACCATTACGTTCTATTCCAACATCAACAGCTATACCAAGCAGTATTACAAAGACTGCGCGACTGATATTACCAAGTATTTCGATGCACCGTCCCAGGACGATTTGATCGAGGTTTTCGGACAAATTGCGCGTGAATTAAGTAAACTGCATATTACGCAGTAAATTGTTAACGATTTCACCGGCAAACGGTGGTGATCAGGGTGGTTTAACAATAAAAAGGTGCCAAAACTGAGCCGGATAAGTCTCCACTATCCGGCTTTTTCCTATGGAAAATAAGGGGTTTCAGGGGTTTGGTTAATTTGTATAAAATCCGAAACGATATTATGTCTAAATACTTGGAATTGTATCTTTTTTTAACCACCCTTTAAAAACCTATGGTATATTCTAGAGATATAACGGTTGGGGACATCATGTCCTTTATCGAGTGGGTAAATAAAAATAAGCTGGAAACCAAACGAAGGAGACTTAACATGCTTAACAAACTTCTTGCTCAATACATTGCAGAAAAAGATGGCGCAACAGCGATCGAATACGGCCTGCTGGCCGCTGGTATTTCAATCGTGCTGGTTGTAGCCGCATTCGCATTTGGTGATGAACTGGATGCTACGTTCACAGACATCACAGCTGCAATGCAAGGCGCAGGCTAAGTTTAGCCTTATGATTTAAGGAAAAGCCTGCCGTTTTTGTATGAACATGCGGCAGGCTTTTTCTCTCTAAAGACGTTTATCGACGTATTCTCGAACCGGTTATTTTCAATAATAATTTACAAAATTATAGGCAGGGTTCATGCTTTTGTTTGTCGTAATTTTTTGCGTGGTGGTTGCGCTCGGCTTTTGTCTTGCCTCTGCGTGGTCTGACTGGAACGGCCTGACTATCCCGAATGTTTACCCCGCCGGCATTATTGTCACATTCGTTATCGCGTATGCAGCCGTGATGTTTATGGCGCCGGACGCCGGGTACTTTGCCGACCTGAAGTCGCATTTGCTGTCTTTGGCGCTTGTATTCGGTGCGACGTTCGTTTTGTTTTCGCTTCGTATGATCGGGGCCGGGGATTCCAAGCTGGCTGCTGCTGTCGCGATCTGGACCGGTTTCAAGGGTTTGATCCCTTTTTTATTCTTTATGGGAATTATGGGTGCTGTGCTTAGTATTGCCGCGCTGATGATACGCAAAGCCAAGCCAGTTAAAGAACCCAAGGCCGACAGCTGGATCGACAAGCTGCAAAAAGGCGAAAACGCCGTGCCTTATGGAATTGCCATTGCAGTTGGCGCGCTGATTGCATTTTACGAGATCGGGTATTTTGACCCGGATATGTTGTCCATTCTTGCCGGTCAAAGCGGCGGGGAAGGATAAAAGGTCTAATGTCCTGTTCTTTTTATTATTTTTTAACGAATGAAGCGTAAATGTTATTGTGTATATAAGAGTTCTCTTTGTTCCACGCTGATTTTGAAGCCCACTCACTAAGTATTCTTTTTGCCTGTTAGGCATTCTGTTTCCAACGTTAAACCATAAATATGGGAAACTTGAGATGAATAAAAATGTTTTGATTGTTCTTGCCGGTGGTTTTGTCGTGGCGATTTTGGTCGCCGTGCTGGTCAATGCCAGCCTCAGTGGTGGAAAGAACAAACCTGTTGCGGCTTCAGGCGAAGAGACAGCTTATACGGAAGTGCTGGTCGCTTCCAAGGACCTGGCGATCGGCCGGGACGTTACAGATTCAGATATGAAGTGGCAATCATGGCCGCAAAACGCCCTGTTCCCCGGCGCGATTATCCGCGAGGGAGATGCTCCGGTTGAGGACATTGCGTCAGGCCGTTTGAATCAATCAGTCGCAGAAGGCCAGCCTTTGCTGATGGCCTATTTTGTTAAAGAAAGCCAGGGCAACTTTATGGCTGCTGCTCTGGCGCCGGGCATGCGCGCGGTAGGGGTGTCTGTGAAGGCCGAAACAATGGCCGGTGGTTTTATCGGTCCGGGTGACTATGTTGACGTTATCCTGACTTATAAAGTGCGTGTGCGTGATCGTGAAAATGTGCAGATCATGAACACGATTTCAGAATTCGCATCCGAAACTCTCGTTGAAAATGTTCGTGTGCTGGCGGTTGACCAGAAAGCACAACGTGATGAAGACAAGCCGAATGTCGGCCGCACGGTGACACTGGAAGTGACATCGGCACAGGCAGAGCAGCTGGCGCTTGCTTCTGAAATGGGAGATATCACACTGTCCATGCGCTCACTGGGTGATACCAAGACAGTGGCGGACGATAATATGACGACTGATGTTAAATCGACAAAAATCCTGAAGAACCTGGCGAAGATCCAAAGTACGAACAGCGGATCAGCCGGTATCGTCCGTGTGTATAACGGACAGGAAGTCGAGAACGTTACGGTTCGTCAGCAAATGTTGATTGAAGAATAAGGGTAAATGAAAAGAAGGATCACGGTCATGACCCGGGTAAAAGGAAAAAAGAACAATAAGGCTTTGGCATTGGTTATCATGCTGGGATTGTGCATGGTGCCGTTCGCAGCCGCCTTGGCGGATAAAGCCAACCTTGAGGAAATCGGCAAAATCGCCGAAGACCCGATGGTCGATGTTGTCCTTGGGAAAGCCGAAATGGTTGATATCGGCGGTCCGATTTCCGATGTCCTGGTTGCCAATCCGTCTGTAGTTGACGTTATGGCCGTTAA
>JAUHXT010000015.1 GCA_030426925.1 Alphaproteobacteria bacterium
CGGTGACCACGCTCCGGTCTCGTGCGTCGGTGAAAGCAAGGGGTGCAAATAACGCTGTTATTTATAGAAGGGCGGAATACTGAGGTGTTCCGCCCTTTTTCGTTCTCGTCACCCAGGCAATGCACAGTGTTCGAGGCGGAGCGCTCGAGAGGCGTTGAGAGGTGCTAAGACGGGAACAATGCGTCTTAACCTTGGCAAGCTAGTTAGAGGCGCCATCGAAATCTAGCTGTCGCCATGCCTCATAGGTCACCAGCGCCGCCGCATTTTTTCCGGCTTTCAGCACCGCCCGGTCATAATTTTCCCGCGCAAGCAAACGCAACGGAAACCCCATCACACCGTTTTCATGCGACAGCATTTCCTCAAACGCGTAATGTGTTTTCCCGGTATTGGTAGGTCCCAGCACGGCCGTAACCCTGCCAGCCCTCTTAACCGCCATATTCGAAACATCCATAAAAATCATGTAAACTAATATTTGTTGTTTTCAAAGCCCGCTTGCAGGGTGGTGAAAACGCCTTTTTTTTGCTAAACCGAACAAGACACCAATGACATGACCGCACAAGGACCCTATCCCATGATCCGTTTCTTTAATGTTTTCAGCACATTCGCCCTGATTATCGCTCTGTCGTCACCGGCGCAGGCCGCAGTCGATGCGCAAGGGGCACAAAAGCTTAAAACCCTATTTAAAAACATGATTGAACGGCAAAAGGACGCCTCCACGATTTCCGGTTCCGAATTCCGTACGACTGGTGACGTCATTGTGGAACCGGCTGGCAATTACTATGCGGTAACATTACCGAACATCACCACGGTCGATGAAAAAGGCAGCCGCGCCGAACTCGGCATGATCGCGATTAACGCCATTCCGGGCGATGAAGACGGTCAATGGAAAATGTCTGTTGCATGGCCGTCTCCGGTCACTTTCATCAATAAGGAAGGCAAGCCGGAAATGAAAATCGACATCGGTGCCCAGCGTATGGCCGGCCTGTTTGATGAAAGCATGGAAAATTTCACCAAACTGGATGCCGCATACCAGAACATCCGGATTGAGCATTACGAAAAGGACAACATCGTCACTATTCCCAAAATCACGCTGAAATATAATCTGGAAGAAAAACAGCCCGGCGTTTTCTCCGGTCCGATGACCGGTACAGCTGAAAAAATCAAAATCAACGACGGCGCGCAAAACGAACTCCTGTTCATTGAAAACGGCAATTTCAAAATTGATGTTGCGGAAATTACCGCCGCCGATAACAAGGCCATGCAAGAAGAATTCGAAGACCTCGCCGACCGTGCCAAAGACAGCAACGGCAACATAAGCGCAGACGACAAAAAAGCGGTCTTCAGCGTCATGGCAAAAACCTTTGAATCCCTTGGTAACGGTTTTACAAGTCAGTACAACCTGAACGGCATCCGCCTTGGCATGCCGGAAAACAAGGGAACGAACGGCCCGACAAAAGTGGAACTGTCAAAAGTCGGTTTTGGTTTTGATATGCAGGGTTTCAGGGAAAATAATGTCACGCTCAGCCTGCGCATGGGATATGAAGGCCTGCAAATGACCCCGGAACCACCTTCATTCCAGGATGTAGGCCCACAAACGATGAGCTTTGATCTTAGCCTGAAAGACATCCCCTTCCAGGAATTGTCCGACCTCGCGGAAAACTCCCTCGAAACGTCCCTGCAAAACCCTGCCGCCGCGCAAATGGCAAAGGTTCAGGCAATGATGGCTTTACCGCAATTGTTAACGGCGTCTGGAACAAACCTCACAATCAACAGCGCAACATTCAAAAGCAAAATCGCACAGGCCGAACTGTCCGGCAAAATCAAGGCTGACACAACGGCCGTATCGGGCGGCACCGGGTTCATCAACGCCACCATGTATGGGCTGGATGAATTGATGAGCATCGCACAAAAAGCCGCGATTGAATCAAAAGACAAAGAGGAAAAAACAAACATGGCGAAAATTTTCCCTGCACTGGTCTTACTGCGGGGAACAGCCGAACAGGACAAAGATGAAAGCGGCAAAACCTTCTATAAATTCCGCATGACATTGGATGAAGAAGGCCAGGCGATGATTAACTCGACCGAATTAAACGCCCTGAAAAAGGCGGTGGAATAAATCTACAACAGGTAATTCAAAATACCGTTCAAACGCTGCAATCCTTTCACGGTAGGTTGCAGCGTTTGCCCGTTCAGGGTAACAAGCCCCTCACCCTCCAGCGCATGAATACGCCCCATATCAAACCGCTCTTCATACCCGGTGATTGACACACCGTCGCGCAAACGCAAACCCATCATCATTGCTTCTTCAAACAACTGGTCGTCTGTAATAACTTCAAAATCGTGAGAACCGTGGCCGTTCTCTTTCACGCGGCCCATCCACACATCCGGCGCCTTATGCGCGCGTGTCGCCTGTTTTTGACCGTTCATCGTAATACGCCCGTGCGCACCGGGGCCAATACCGACATAATCGCCATACCGCCAGTATGTCATGTTGTGTAAGGATTCCTGCCCCGCCGCCGCATGGTTGGAAACCTCATAAGCCGGCAAGCCCGCCTCTTCCATCACTTCCTGCGTCGCCTCATATAACGCACCGCCGTCATCTTCGTCCGGAACCTCAAAATCCTTGCGCTGGTACATGGTATGGAACGCCGTCCCCGGTTCAATGGTCAACTGGTATAATGACAAATGCCCGTCGGCATAGCGTAGCGCGTCCTGCAACTCCGCCCGCCAGTCCGTAACACTTTGCTCCGGTCGCGCATAAATCAGGTCGAACGAATACCGCTCGAACGTATCTCGCGCGATTGTAATCGCTTTAATCGCTTCCGCCGCTGTATGTTGCCGCCCTAAAAACTTCAGCTCATCATCCCGCATTGACTGCACACCCAGCGACACCCGGTTCACTCCTGCGCTTTTAAAATCTCTGAATTTTCCGGCTTCCACAGATGTCGGGTTTGCTTCCAGCGTGATTTCCGCATCACGCGCAACGCTCCAGTTTTCGGCAATCGTATCCAGAACATGCGCCGTCGTTTCCGGTTGCATCAATGATGGCGTCCCGCCGCCAAAAAATACGGACGTCACAACCCGCCCCTTCAATAACGAAGCATAATATTCTATTTCCCGCCGATACGCGTCCCGCCACGCATGGTGATCGATGTTACTCGCTACATGGGAATTGAAATCGCAATACGGGCACTTGGACGCACAAAACGGCCAGTGAATATAAACGCCGAACAACTCACTCATCAGTTAAACAAAACAGGTTGCAGGCTCGGCTGGTTCACACCTGCGCCAACACCGATTGTATTGCGCATGGCTTCAATAACGATAGGCAGGGAAAACAACGCACCACCGGACGCAAGTCGTATCGCCCCTTCCTGCAATTTCGCATTGGACGGGTTCTCGACATGGTCCTTGATTTTCAGGATACCCGTCGTGCCGTACAAAAGCCCCAGCATATACGCAAGACCGGTCAGCAGTTTCGGCAAGTCCTGAATAGACGTGATGATATTTTCGGAAATATCGCTGAAATCCTGCCCGGCAAACGCCTGCCCGGCGATCAATACCATCAGGAAAACTGCGATATGCGCCGGATAAATATGTAAAGTGCTATTGCTGTTTCTACCAGTCATGGCAAATATATTATTCTGGCATCGAAAAATTTCCAGTATTTAGTTTAGAGCAAACAGCGTTTTATTTTGGGCAGGCGCAAGAAGCGAAGTGTACACGAGTACATGAGCGACGCAGCAACGAACCCCAAAATCAAACGATGGAAGCTCTAAGCCGCTTTTGCCTTCAGATAACCGACAAACTGCTGCACGGCCAGCGCACGGTGTGATATCTTGTGCTTCTCCGCGCTCTCCATTTCCCCGAACGTCATATTGTACCCGCTGGGCACAAACATCGGGTCGTAACCGAACCCCTTGTTCCCGCGTGGCGGCCACACGGCCAACCCGTCAATACGTCCTTCAAAAATCTCTTCCCGGCCATCGGGATAGACCAGCGCTAATACGGCCACAAAATACGCGCTGCGGTCTTCTGCTTCGCCCAATTCCTCGTTCACACGCACCATGGCGGCATTAAAATCGCGTCCCGCTTCCGTTTCCGCCCAGCGCGCGGAATAAATACCCGGCCTCCCCATTAAGGAGGTCACGCAAAACCCGCTATCATCGGCCAGCGTCGGCAGGCCTGTAGCTTCACACCCTGCTTTTGCTTTCAACAATGCATTATCGGTAAAGGTCGTCCCCGTTTCTTCCGGCTCCGGCAGGTCAAAATCCGCTGCAGATTTCAGCGTAATGCCCAGTTGCGCTAACATCTCTTCAAACTCCCGCACCTTGCCGGTATTGTGGGTGGCGATTAATAACGTATCCATGAATTAAGCGGCCTTGTCCTTTGTCTCATTGTCCACCTGCAACTCCCCACGCATACGCGGCAGTTTATCAGCATGGTTTTTCTGAATGTAATGTATAAGTTTTTCGCGCACATCGCACCGCAAATCCCACGCGGTCGGCGCGTTTTTCGCACTGACCAGCACCCGCACGACAATGGTCGTTTCTTTCGTATCAATCACCTGCACGACCTTCACATTGCCGTTCCACAAATGATTGTTCTCCAGAATACGGTCCAGCTCAGCGCGCAGCTCATCAATCGGCATGGTGTAATCAAGGTACAATGTCACATCGCCAATGATACTCGCCGACGTCCGCGTCCAGTTCTGGAACGGGTGTTCGACAAAATACGAAATCGGTAAAATCAGCCGCCGCAAATCCCATATCTTTACGACAACGTACGTCAGGTTGATTTCCTCAATCCACCCCCACTCGCCCTCCACAACGACCGAGTCATCAATACGGATGGGTTGCGTAATCGCGATTTGAAGTCCGGTAAAGAAATTCCCGATTGTTTTCTGCGCGGCAAACCCGATAACAATACCGGCCACCCCGGCAGATGCCAGCAAACTGACACCCAGCGAGCGTATTTCCTCGAACGTCATCAACGCCGCCGCAATGGCAAGGATAATAATAATCGACGTCACAATCCGGCGCATCACCCGCACCTGCGTATATACCGTCCGTGCACGCAAATTATCTTCCGTGCTGATATCAAACCGCCGCAACAACTGCTCGCTGGCAAAGCGCAGCAAATTAATACCCAGCCACGCAACACTCAGGATCATAAGAATCGTATAACCTTTATGGATCCACGGATAATCGTCCGTATTCAGGCCGAATTGCTGAATGACCGTATAGACAACAGAAATAAAGAAAAACGCCTGTACCGGCCGGATAACAGCGGCATACAGGCGACGAAACAAACTCTCTCTTTTTTCTTCTGCCTTGTGTTTCAAAAAACGCTCAAGCACAAGGTAGAAGATAACAACAGCGGCGGTTAAACCGGCCTTGATGATAAAGTCTTCGCTTGTGAAGTTGTCGATCCAGTCCATTACGTATCAGTCAGTGCCTTTTTCTGCGCGTCTACCAATTCCCCGCACCCTTTTTTCGCAAGACCCAGCAACGTTTGAAACTCATCTTCGCTGAACGGGTCTTTTTCCGCCGTTCCCTGGATCTCGACAATGCCGCCCTTGCCCGTAATCACGAAATTCGCGTCCGTCTCGGCATCGCTGTCTTCCGCGTAATCAAGGTCCAGCACAGGCGTGCCCTTATAAATCCCGCACGATATCGCCGATACGGTATCTTTTAGCGGCATGCTCTCCAGAATTTTAATATCCACCATGTATTGTAACGCGGCATGCAGCGCGACATAAGCGCCGGTAACGGACGCTGTGCGCGTTCCGCCATCCGCCTGTATGACATCACAATCAATTTTCACCTGCCGTTCGCCCAGCGCACGCATATCGACAACGGCGCGTAACGCCCGTCCAATGAGCCGCTGGATTTCCTGTGTCCGGCCTGATTGCCTTCCGCGCGCCGCTTCCCGGTCCATGCGCTGCCCGGTCGAACGCGGCAGCATACCGTATTCAGCCGTCACCCATCCCTTGCCCGTTCCGCGCATCCATCCCGGCACGCTGTTTTCAACGCTGGCGGTACACAGCACATGCGTATCACCGAATTTTGCCATACATGATCCTTCCGCATGTTTGGCATATCCCGGTATCAGTTCAATGGTGCGTAAAGCGTCGGCAGCGCGGCCCGATGGTCGTGACATAAATATTCCTTTCTATTACTCTTTTGGCTTATAAAGCTTTTTCCTTGAAAGCGCAAAGGTCCGAAACCACACAATCCCCGCATTCCGGTTTGCGCGCCTTGCACACATAACGCCCATGCAGGATAAGCCAGTGATGGCAATGCAGCTTGAATTCATCCGGCACAACGCGCTCCAGTTCCTTTTCCACCGCATCCGGCGTCTTCCCCGGCGCCAGACCGGTACGGTTGGACACGCGGAAAATATGCGTATCGACCGCAATGGTCGGCTGCCCGAACGCCATGTTCACCACAACGTTCGCCGTTTTACGCCCAACGCCCGGCAGCTTCACAAGTTCCTCGCGGTCTTGCGGGACAACCCCGCCATACTCTTTCACCAGAATTTCGGACAGCGCCTTGACGTTCTTCGCCTTGCCCTTATACAGGCCGATGGTTTTGATCTTGTCTTCTATCTGCTCGACACTCAGCGCTGCCATCTTCTCCGGCGTATCGGCCAACGCAAACAAACCCGGCGTCGCCTTGTTCACGCCCTTGTCCGTCGCTTGTGCCGATAACACGACGGCTACCAGCAACGTATACGGGTCTTTATGCTTCAGCTCTCCTTTTGGCTCCGGGTTCTGCGCCCGCAAGCGGCTAAAGAATTCGGTGATGTCCGCGCGTTTCATGCTATCCTGACTATATGAATATAGAGAAAACTGTCACCCAAGCTGGCGCGGTTACAAAAGAAAATCAAGGCATTCCTGTAAAAGATGCCGACGATGTGCTTTTCCACGCCGTCCTCTATCCGCACCGCTCGCTGGACAAAAAAGGCTTCATCATCTTTATGGCCGTCCTGCTCGGCATGAATACGCTCATCAGCTTGTTTTTCTACAGCAAGGGCGCATGGCCGGTGGTTGGCTTCATGGGACTGGAAATCCTGATGGTCTGGTTTATGTTCCGCGCCAGTTATTTAAGCGCGCATGACTACGAAACCGTGACCCTGACCCGCGATGAACTGGTCGTTGAAGACCATACAAGAAACCGCCCCTACGCCCGCTGGACGTTCAATCCCGCATGGGTGCAGGTTGTCATGGACGATCCCGCGCACCATGAAAGCGAACTGACCATCCTGTCGCACGGCAAAGGCGTTGTCATCGGCGGATTCCTCAGCCCGGAAGAAAGGCTTGATCTCGCGAAGAATCTGCGCGAACATGTAAACAAAACCAGAACATAGCAAAGGGACGCCCATGCAACCCGTCATCACTTACGGAATCTTTGATACCGAAATAGGCTCCATCGTCATTGGCGAAAGCGTAAAAGGCCTATGCTGGCTCGGATGGATGACACAAGGGTACAAAGGCAACGGCCTCGACCGTATGAAAGAACACTTCTCCGGCTCAACCTTTATTCAGGACGATAAAAAAATGAAGCCAGCCATGACCGCCATTCTGGATGCCTGGAAAAATGACGACCTGTCCGCCATCAAAATGGATATTCACGGCACGGACTTTCAAAAAATAGTCTGGAACGCGTTGCTGGACATACCGAAAGGCACGGTCTGCAGCTACGGCGATATTGCCAATGCGATTAAAAAGCCGAAAGCATTCCGTGCCGTTGGCTCTGCCGTTGGTGAAAACCCGATTTCCCTGCTGATCCCCTGTCACCGCGTGGTTCAGTCAACCGGCAAGCTTGGCAATTACGGCTGGGGCGTCGATGTGAAGGAAAATCTTTTGAAATTAGAGGCCAAGAACGTCGCGCATACTGTAAAGGCCGCTTGATTTTCCAGCCACCCACTGTGCGGCGCGGATTGCCCCTTGCGCGTATAAGGCGCGGTTGGATGCCTGCTGCTTAATCTCGATGCGCTCGCCCTCCCCAAACAGGATAACGGTATGTTCACCCACCGCGTCACCGCCGCGAATGGTAGAAAACCCGATCTCGCCCGTCTTGCGTGCGCCGACCTGCCCTTCACGGGACAAAACGGCCACATCGTCAAACATCTCACCACGTGCGGCCGCCGCAGTCTTGCCTAACGTCAACGCCGTTCCGGAAGGCGCGTCCACTTTCTTGTTATGATGCGCTTCAATAATCTCGATATCATAATCGGGCAGGTATTTGGCCGCCTGCTCCGTCAGCGCAAACAAAACATTCACCGCCAAACTGGTATTGGATGCATACACAACCGCCGTCTTTTTTGCCGATTCTTCCAAAACCGCTTCCTGCTCCCTACTCAAACCAGTTGTACAGGCAACAAGCGCCGTACCCGTTTCTGCCGCCAACTTGGCATGCATTTCCGTAGCACTCGGGGCAGTAAAATCAATCACAACATCCGCCGCATCAAATACCGGCTTTGGATCATCCCCGGCATCAAACGCCCCGGCCAGTTCCATCTCCAGACTCGTTTTGATATTCTGCACCAGAATCTGGCCAACCCGGCCATTCGCCCCCGCAACCCCTATTTTAATCATCCTTCCTATCCTTCACCAAAACGGTTAAACGCGAAATACAAACGCGCTTTCCTTCGTCATCCGCCATGTCGATTTCCCATACATGCGTTGAACGGCCTATATGCAATGGTTTCGCCTTGCCAATCACTTCACCTTCTGTCATCGACCGCACGTGATTGGCGTTGATATCCAATCCGACAACAAAATATTTGGCCGGATCAATCACCATCCACGCGGCAACACTGCCCAGCGTTTCCGCAAGAACACACGATGCGCCGCCGTGCAAAATCCCAAACGGCTGGGTTGTTCTGTGGTCAACCGGCATCGCCCCTTCCAGGTAATCGTCACCCACTGCCGTAAAATGAATGCCCAACGCATCGCCCATATTCTTATTGCGAAACCCGTTCAGCTGTTCGGTCGTATATTCTTCAAACCAAATAGACATGCTTACTCCGTCAGGTCGCTCCACAATTCTTTCATTTTACTAACAAATCCACTGGATTCCGGTGAATGCTTCTTCGCCGCTTTGCCGCCAATTTGTTCCTCCAGCTTTTTAATCATGTCCTGTTCCTTGCGATTCAGGTTCACAGGGACTTCCACAAAAATCTCGATATACATGTCGCCATAGGAATCCGATCGCACAAGACTCATCCCTTTTTCTTTCAGGCGCATTTGTTGCCCTGTCTGTGTACCGGACGGGATTTTGACTTTGCTGCGCGATCCGCTGATTGTCGGCACTTCGATATCTCCGCCCAACACAGCTGTCGTCATCGGAATCGGTACGCGGCAGCGCAAATTCGCGCCATCGCGCTTGAAAAATTTATGCGGCTTCACGGCAATCAACACATACAAATCACCTGCGGGGCCACCACGTACGCCCGCTTCCCCTTCACCGGCCAGCCGGATACGCTGCCCATCGTCAATGCCTTTGGGAATATTGACCTTCAGCGTTTTTTCACGGTGAACGCGCCCCGTGCCGCGGCACTTCTTACACGGGTTACTGATAACCTTTCCTGCTCCGCCGCAAGTGGAACAGGTGCGCTCGATCGTAAAGAACCCCTGCTGCATCCGCACGCGCCCGATACCATCGCATGTCGGGCAGTTTTCTGATGATGTTCCCGGCTCTGATCCGCTCCCCTCACAGGAATCACATACATCGTTCAGCGGCACTTTAATAGTTGTTTCCGTGCCCTTGTATGCTTCCTCAAGCGTGATTTCCATGGTGTATTGCAGGTCTGAACCGCGGCGCGCCTGGTTCCGCCCACCGCCACGCATACCCCCGCCCATGAAGTCGCCGAACATGTCTTCGAATATGTCGGAAAAATTGCCGCCACCGAAACCGCCGCCGCCAAAGCCTCCCGGCCCACCGGCTCCGCCCATGGATCCGTCAAAGGCCGCCGCGCCAAACCGGTCATACGCCGCGCGCTTGTCATCGTCCTTCAAAACATCATACGCTTCGTTCACTTCCTTGAACTTGGCTTCCGCTGTTTTGTCGTCCTTGTTCTGGTCGGGGTGATATTTCATCGCCAGCTTGCGGTAAGCCTTCTTGATTTCATCCGCATCCGCATCACGTGATACACCCAGTACATCGTAATAATCTTTACTCATGGCCATTCTTTCCCTGCTTGCCGGACATCAGCAAAAAACGCCCCAGATTATGCCACCCCACAGCAGCCAGTTCACCCCACGGGAACGGCTTAACGTCTTTCTGACTGTCATTGATTGGCTGCATGGATGACATACTGACCGACCATGCATTCCCGCGCGCCATCAGGCTGTCATTATACCGTTTCCGGCTCATCGGGGATTTCAGTGCGTCATACGCTTCATTCAACACCTGCAACCTGTTTTCCGCCGCTGATTTATGCGCGGGGTTACGGTCCGGGTGGTATAACTTTGCCAACCGGTAATAGGCGCGCTTGATCTCGTCGATCGAAGCATCGGGCGATACCTGCAAAACATCATAATACGATGAAAACATTTTCCGCTTTTTGTCCGGCATAGATTGTATGTACCACAGAGTTCGGAAGACACGGAGCATTAAAAATCAAAAAGGCCCGGCGCTCCCGCCCCCTGTGGTTAAATGTTAGGATTTTTTGTCGTCGTCATCGACTTCTGTAAATTCAGCATCCATGATGTCCGGTTCGTCTGCCTCACCGGCTTCATCCGGAGCATCCTCAGACGAAGCACCGGATTCCGCGGCTTCTTCCTGTGCCTTGCGGTACGCCATCTCTCCCATTTTCATGGAAGCTTGCATCAAGGCGTTGGTTTTTTCCTTGATATCTTCGGCATCATCGCCGTCCAGCGCGGATTTCAAATCGACAATCGCGTCTTCAATCGCCTTTTTGTCCTCATCCGGCACCTGGTCTTTCAATTCTTCCAGCGATTTTTCCGTCTGGTTGATCATGCCTTCCGCCTGGTTACGGGCTTCAACCGATTCACGGCGCTTTTTATCGCTTTCCGCATTGGCTTCCGCGTCCTTGACCATGCTTTCGATATCATCGTCGGACAATCCGCCGGATGCCTGGATACGGATTTGTTGTTCCTTGCCGGTCGCTTTGTCTTTCGCCGACACGTTCACAATACCGTTGGCATCAATATCGAATGTCACTTCAATCTGCGGTACGCCGCGCGGTGCTGGTGGAATGCCGACAAGATCAAATTGTCCCAAGGCCTTGTTGTCCGCGGCCATTTCGCGTTCGCCCTGGAACACGCGGATGGTCACAGCTGTCTGGTTGTCTTCGGCTGTTGAAAATGTCTGCGATTTCTTGGTCGGGATTGTTGTGTTCCGGTCAATCAAACGTGTAAACACACCGCCCAGCGTTTCAATCCCAAGTGACAGCGGCGTCACGTCCAGCAGCAAGACGTCTTTGACGTCCCCTTGCAAAACACCGCCCTGAATGGCCGCACCATCGGCAACCACTTCATCCGGGTTCACCCCTTTGTGCGGCTCCTTGCCAAAGAAATCTTTCACCGTTTCGATGATTTTCGGCATACGCGTCATACCGCCGACCATCACGACATCGTCAATGTCGGACGCTTTTAAGCCTGCATCTTTCAGCGCGGCTTTTAAGGGCTCGATAGAACGCTTCACCAGATCATCGACAAGGCTTTCCAGTTTCGCACGGGTCAGCTTAATGTTGAGGTGTTTCGGGCCGGACGCATCCGCTGTAATAAACGGCAGGTTCACATCTGTCTGCTGCGCCGAAGACAGCTCGATCTTTGCTTTCTCTGCCGCTTCTTTCAGGCGTTGCAGCGCCAGCTTGTCACTGCGCAGGTCAATGCCCTGCTCTTTTTTGAATTCATCGGCAAGATAATCAATAATGCGCAGATCAAAGTCTTCCCCGCCAAGGAACGTATCCCCGTTCGTGGATTTCACTTCAAACACGCCATCGCCGATTTCAAGGATGGAAATATCGAACGTACCGCCACCAAGGTCGTATACGGCTATTGTTCCGGTCGCTTTTTTATCAAGGCCGTAGGCCAGCGCGGCCGCTGTCGGCTCGTTGATAATCCGCAAAACCTCAAGGCCCGCGATTTTACCGGCGTCTTTCGTTGCCTGACGCTGTGAATCGTTAAAGTAAGCCGGAACGGTAATAACCGCCTGATCGACCTTTTCACCAAGAAAGGCCTCGGCCGTTTCCTTCATTTTCTGCAACACCATGGCTGAAATCTGTGATGGCGCATATGTTTCGCCGTCCACTTCCACCCATGCGTCGCCATTGTCGCCTTTGACAATCTTGAACGGCGCTTTCGATGCCATGTCCTTGACCTGCGCATCGTCGAAACGGCGCCCGATCAGGCGTTTGATTGCATATAAGGTTGCTTCCGGGTTCGTAACCGCCTGGCGCTTTGCCGGCTGTCCGACAAGACGCTCACCATCTTTGGTAAAGGCAATCATGGAAGGGGTGGTCCGTGCGCCTTCTGCGTTTTCAATAACGCGTGGCTCTTTTCCATCCATCACGGCGACACAGGAATTGGTAGTACCGAGGTCGATACCGATAACTTTGCTCATCGTATAGTCTCCTTAATTAAGCAAGATATAATGTCCAAAGCCCGTTTTGCACAGCACTTTGTTTAATATTTATATATAAATCCTGAGGTAAAAGGCAAGGTTTTGGCGCAAAAAAGCCCTTCCCGGTATCGAAAAGGGCTTTTTGAACTCTGTGGCGGATGCCTTACATAGCGCGAACCTGTGACAGGAAGTCATCCACGCCCTTCTGCAACTCTTCAGAGCGTTGTGACAGGTCTTGCGCAACCTGCAGAACGTTGGCGGAAGATTCTCCGGTTTCGGACGCCGCGCGCTGCACCCCGATAATGTTGGAGGACACTTCGCTGGTCGCCGCTGACTGCTCTTCCACCGCACCGGAAATCGACGTACTGATCTGGCTGATTTCGCCGATCACGCGTGTAATTTCCTGAATAGCGGTTGCCGTAGACTGTGAAATCTGCTGAATACCGGAAATCTGACTTTCAATCTCTTCCGTTGCCTTGGCTGTTTCTGCGGCAAGGCTCTTCACTTCCGATGCCACAACCGCGAAGCCTTTACCAGCTTCCCCGGCACGGGCTGCTTCGATTGTTGCGTTCAGAGCAAGCAGGTTGGTCTGGTCTGCGATTTCAGAAATAATCGCTGTCACTTCGCCAATCTTACCGGCTGCTTCGATAAGGCCAGATACCGATGCTTCGGATCTCTTGGCCTCTTCTACCGCCTGATCGATAATTTTGTTGGAATGGGTCACCTGGCTGGAAATTTCATTCACAGATGCCGACAATTCTTCCGCAGCAACCGCAACAGTATTCGACTGGCTGCTTGTTTCTTCCGCAGCAGCAGCCAGCGTTTGCGCCGTCGCCTCCATTTCGGATGATGAACTGGCAACAATCTGCACCAGTGACTTCACATTGTTTTCGAAATCATCGGCCAGCGCCTTGTTTTCTTCTTTTCTGGCCGTCAGGTCAGTTGCAAACTTGGTGATCTTGAAAACACGGCCGTTCAGGTCGAAAATCGGGTTATAGGATGCTTCGATCCAGACTTCTTTCCCGCCTTTGCCAAGCCTTTTATACTGTGCCGCCTGAAATTCACCGCGCCGCAACGCTTCCCAAAAATCTTTATATTCCTGGCTGGCGGCAAATTCCGGTTCGGCAAACATGCTGTGGTGTTTGCCCTTCACTTCATCCAGCGTATATCCCATAACACTCAGGAAGTTTTCATTGGCCTCAATAATTGTTCCATCCGGTTCAAAATGGATAACCGCCTGCGACCGGTTGATCGCGTCGACCTGCCCGGCATTGTCCAGCGCCTCAGCATTCGCCCACTCAACAACCGTTCCAATGCGGTTACCCGCACTGTCGCGCAACGGGTTCGCAGTCAAACCGAAAACACGTCCGCCAACTTTAATGCTCGTTTGGTAACCTTCCGGCAGATTGGCCAGCATGCCGCGCTGGTGCTGCGGGTTTTTGTGGAAAATATCAATATTTTGCCCGACAAGGTTCGCTGTGTTGAAATTCGGTAGATCTTTTTGAATGTCGCGCTCAGCTTCTTTCAGAAAGCTCATAACCGAGTCATTCATAAAAACGATATTCAGGTCGACATCAGCCACCATCACATTCGCAGAAATAATTTTCAGTGCAGCAAGCTGAATTTCAAGATCACCTGAAATCTTTTGCGACTTGGATCCAAACGAAAACACACTTCCTCCGGTTCTATCTTTAGGCATTGATTTTCCCTCTCCTAATTTAAGACTGACGTGTATTAAAGAGACACTCTCCCTGAACGGGAATTAACTTAGGTTAATATTGTAATGGATAAACAGTTAAGACTTCAGAATACAACCAAAGGTATTCTAACTTATTCACATTTTTCTTCAATGCGTATTTTAAATTTATGCTTTTGTATCAATTGTGTGGCCGGTCTCGGGACTTCCGCCGGATACATCATCAGAAGCCTTCGCAATACCCACGCGTGCAGGACGCAACAACCTGTCGTGCAAAACGTAACCCGGCTCAATGACCTCTATGATAATTCCTGCGGGTTTACCCGGCACCGGCGCTTCAAACATGACTTCATGAAAATTAGGATTGAACGGTTCATCAATCGGGACGATCTTCTTGATTTTGTTTTTTTCGAACACGGACAGCAGTTCGCGCTCCATGGCCTCCAGTCCGGAAAACACGTTTTGCATGCGCACATCGTCACTGCCCCTGACATCTTCGGGAATGGCTTCCAGCGCGCGGCGGAAATTGTCGGAAAAATCCAGCAAATCCCTGGCGAATCCGGAAGCGGCGAACTTGATCGCATCTTCCCGGTCTTTCAGGGCGCGTTTTCGCGTGTTTTCCGCTTCGGCCAGCGCCCGCATCATGCGGTCTTTTTGGTCGGCGATCTCCTGTTTTAACGCGGCAATCTGGACCTCCGCATCAAAACCCTCCGGCTGGTCCGTTTGCTTGGATTCGTCTGTGTTCTCGTTATTATCGTCCGGAGCCTGTTCCGGTTGTGCGTCTGTATTACTCATGCATAGATATGTAGCGCGTTATAGCGGCTTTGCAAAGACCGTTAGTGAAATTGATGTATCCTGTATCCCGTTTTCACCGCGCACCTGCCGTGTAACCGGAATAGCACCGACTTCCTGCACCTTGGTGTCCTTCAGGCTGCGCGCCAGTCCGCCGCTGCGATCCTCAACCACGATAATGTTTTTCGGGTCCTGTACGGATTGCTTGCCCATATCGACGGGCATCAGCCCGCGCATCTGTGCAAATTGTTCCAGCGCCATAATCAAATCGTCTTCGCTGCGCGCCATTGGTACATAAAGCTGCACTTTTTTGTGCTGCTCCATGTCATAGGTCATGTCCTGCGTCAGCCGGTCAATCTCTGCCTTAAACACCACCATGCTCTGCGGCTTTAACGTTACCTTGTGCCCCTCAAGGTCAAGGTCGTAAAACTCCGTAATCGATTCCGTCTGGAACCGTATCTGTTTTGTTCCGCGTGTCATCAAATCGCGCTTGCTGAGCGGAATCATCGCCTCCGCCCGGCTGTAAGTGCCGGGACAGTCCAGGTGCGGCTGGTTGCTCTCAATCAAATCGCGGCGGTAATGTTTAACACGAATATCCAGGTAATACGGGTCGATAAAACTGGCTTCGTATTCCAGCGGTGATAATTCGTAACATCCGGCAATAACATCGGGAACAGACAGGCGGATAGCAAACTGGTCGTCCGGCTTCATATAATCAGCCTGGAATAACGATACATGAATTTCCCGTGGCTTGATCTCACCACGCTCATGCATGCTAAGCTCTTTCAGCAGGCGGTCAAGCTCCGCCGCCTCGTTCACGAAATCGGTGCCATGGTGAAAAAACTGCGTTTCCGTTTTCTGCTGGGCAAATGCCGGAACGGAAGCAAGTAAACAGGTTGATATAATAAGAAAGCGGCGCATAAGAAAAAGCTCCGGAAAAGAATAATGTCCTTTGACAAGGATACCGCCATTCACCGCCAAGTGCAAACACCGAACTTTACGGGGTGCGGGTTATCAACTGTCCCATCAAGCGCGCCGTGTAATCCACCATCGGAATAACCTTGCGGTAATTAAGCCGCGTCGGCCCGATAACACCCGTTGCGCCGACGATACGTTTGTTTTCATCCCTGTATGCCGACACCACCATCGAAAGGTTACTGTTCTGGATGACGTTGTTTTCCGAACCGATATAGATTTGCACGCCTTCTCCGGCTTCCGTTTCCCGCAATAACTGTGTGGCGGTTTCCTGCTTTTCCAGCACATCGAACAACCGCTGGATACTGGCAACATCTTCAATCGCCGCCCCTTGCAGTATATTCGCCGCCCCTTGGAATATCAGCAAATCGGAATGATCGTCCGGCTTGATGGCAAGGCCGGCCTCAACCACGCGCCCCTGCAATTCGCCAAGTTCCTTGCGGCATTGGGTGATCAGCCTCTCAACATCGCTCTGCATTTCCGCCAGCGTCTTTCCGTGCATCATATGTTGCAGGTAATTGCTCGCCTCTTTCAATTCCCCCGGAACAATCTCGCGCGGAACGTCAATCAGCCTGTTTTCAACCGTCCCGTCATGCAGCACCATAACCGCCAGCGCCCGTCCCGGCTCTAATGACACGAACTCGATATGCCGCAACGGCGCTTCCCGCTTGGGAACAAGCACAAGCCCGGCGCAGGATGAAAGGCCGGATAATGTCCGGCTCGTCCGCTCGAACATTTCCTGCACCGTCAGCCCGGCGCTGGCGCATTCCTGTTCTAACCGCTCCTTGTCGGTAACGGACAGTGCGCTATCCCCCATCAATGTATCGACATAAAAACGAAGCCCCCGCTCCGTCGGCAGCCGCCCGCCCGATGTATGCGGTGAATACAGCAGGTCCATTTCCTGCAAATCCGCCATAACATTGCGGATGGTGGCAGGCGATAGCCGGGTACTCAAACGCGTTGAAATCGTGCGTGATCCTTGCGGGTCACCGCTTTCCAGGTAGGAATCGACAATCTCGCGAAAGATTTCCTGTGCGCGTTCGTTAAGGTCTAAACTCATCCGGGAAATATAGGGTGCATCCGCCCTAAATACAAGCTGGGCCTCACCTCAGCCCTGCCTTAGTAAGTTAAAGCAAACAGCGTTTTTCTTCGGCTAGGAAAATGAGGCGACGTGTACAAATCGTACACGAGCCGATATTTGACGACGTCCGAAGGAGAACGATGGCAGCTTTTTATTGAACGGAAGCGAAGATTTCGTTGAAACTGGCTTCGATAACTTTCTGGCGTTCTTGATACAGGCTTTGCAGGCAGTTCCAGCTCGGCGCATCACCGCCATTGGCGTGGGTAATAACCCCGCGCTCACGGATTTCGTAATGCTGGATCTGGGAATCGTCCAGCGCCGCATCATTGGCCGCCGTGTAATAAACGTCCAGCACACAGCTGTCGGACCGGTACTGCCAGGCAACACCTGGGTAATCCTTGCGCTCCAGATCAGGGCGCGCCAGCATTAAGGTCAGGTCACGGGCCGTCATCTTGTAAAAACTGTCCGGGTTTTCGGCCGCTGCGTTTTGCAGGTCATAGGCATGACGGATCAACTGTCCCTTGGACAGGTCGGCATAGTCCCTGTGTTTGCTGTTCAGCACCTTTGCGGATTCTGTCGCGGCGTTATTACAGGACCCCACAAGCAGCAGGGACAGCACAACACACGCACCGATTACCGCAAATCGCGCATTGAAAAACACAGGAAAACCAGACGCCAGCGCCTGGTTTTCGAAACCTTTTATCAGGTTGGATAACATGTATTTTCAGCCGGTTCCTTGACGGTTATGGACCGGACTTTCCTCCTACTCGGCGGCGTTTACCGCTGCTTTGTCGGAGAAAGGCAGCTCGTTTTCAGCGCGGGAAGCATTAGCTTCCTTTCTTGCCTTTCCCCTTCCGAAGTTTCCCTCCGTCACCCGCGCTTCGCCTTTGGCGTCGATCGGTGTGAGCTTTCCGTCGAGGGTGGCGCCGACTTCAACAGCCAGCTCCTTGTATGCAATCGTGCCTGTAATAGACCCGGATGCTTCGATTGTCAAACGTCCTTTTACTGTCAGGTCGCCTTCGAAACGGCCTGCGATTCGGGCTTCGTCGATTTCAACCGTACCGTAGAAAGCACCGCTTTCGGCAATCTCAAGTACGCTGGCACCTTTCAGGGCCGCTTCAACGGTTCCTTCAACATACAGGTATTCACAGTCTTCAATCTCACCGGACAGCGTAATGCCAGGTCCTATTTGCAGTTTCTTGTCGACATTGCCGCGCTCGTTGGCAGCAGCAGGTGTCGGGCTGTAAGAAGAAGAACCGCTTGGAGAACCCGGGTATGACGGTGCGCTGCCTCTTGCAACGGCCGGTGAAGAAACCGGACGTGCGCCCGGAATATCCATACGGGACGGCGCCTGTGCCGGCGTCGGCTGGTATGCGCCTTGTGCTCCTTGTGATTTGTTATCTGGGCTGTCAGCATTCATGACTTGTGTGTCCTTCCGTTGTTGGTTTGCTGTTGTATTATTCATTGGCTCTCTTGAAGGCCTTTCTCCGGCAGGATTTTGGCTTTTTGGTGCCTCCTGCTGCTGGCCTGACTGACCGGAGGTGTCCGGTGCTTTAGATTCCTGATTTTCCTGAGATTTGCTAGCCTCAGCGGCTTGTTGCGATACGCGGTGAAACATATATATCCCCTTTAAAATACTCTAGGACAGCCCGTCACTAACGAAACGATACGTTCGCTAATGAGACTGGGTATTACCATCGAAACAAAAAATCCTTATCACTGTGACAGGCTCGGCGCAAGCCCCTTACGCATATTTTCTTTGGACAAACCTGTGGGCTTTTTTTCAGTATTTTGAATTTACTGGCTTTTTTATTTCATTTTTTGTTTAATGCGTTCTCACATCTGACGTCTACTTTTTCGAAACGCTAAGGACTCTTATCCATGTCATTGAGAATCATAGAAATTTCGGCTCCGGACACATCGCTTGATAAAATCCAGACACTGGCAGAAAAATACGAAGCCATAGACGTCGGGCAAACCAACCGCAAAAGCTGGTTTCAAAAATCCGGGACCGAACGCATAACCACCCGCATCCTCGTCGATGTTCAAAACCAGCAGGACATGATCGACGCGCTTCAACGCGCCGTATCGCGTGAAGACGACTGGCGTATCACCCTCATCCCTGTGGAAGCGACCATCCCAAAACCGAAGGAAAAGGAACGTGAAAACGGTGACGCCGCAAACGGCAAAAAAACCAAAAAAATCCTCGGCGGCTCTATCACCCGTGAAGAGCTGCAGGAGGATATGGAAGCCGGAAGCCGCCTCAACTTTGATTTCGTTGTGATGGTCGTACTCGCCGCACTGGTGGCCGGAATCGGCCTGATCGAAAGCAACGTTGCCGTGATTATCGGTGCCATGGTCATCGCCCCGCTGCTGGGCCCGAACCTTGCTCTTGCGTTTGGAACAACGCTTGGCGACCGCGATATGATTTTTGCCGCAATAAAAACCAACGCCGCCGGTCTCGGCATCACCTTGCTCATCAGTTTCATAGCTGGCCTGCTCATCCCCGTCGAAACAATAACGGCCAGTTCCGAGCTAATGGACCGCACGGGCGTCAATTTTGCCGGTATCGTCCTCGCTCTGGCCTCCGGCGCGGCGGCCGTCCTGTCCATCACGGCCGGAACATCCAGCGCGCTGGTCGGGGTTATGGTCGCCGTAGCATTAATGCCGCCTGCCGTTACACTGGGGCTGGCTTTGGGTGAATTCCGCTATGACCTGGCCTACGGCGCGGCCCTTCTCCTCGCCGCAAACATAGTCAGCGTTAATCTGGCGGCCCAGGCCGTGTTTGTCATCAAGGGTATACGCCCACGCACATGGTACGAGGAAAAGAAGTCAAAAGAGGCCATTTTGCTCCACAATGTTATATGGATGTCTGCGCTCGCCCTGCTCTGCGCTTTGATATGGCTCAAAACCGCGAATTAAAGGGCGATTTTTCCCATAAATATCGATTTTTTTTCCTCTCCCTTAAAGCAACATTTCTTTAAGGTACTGTTTTTATTGCAACATTTTCTGGCACAGCGGTTGCAGATTATAGAAACAGGGTATGGAAATTTTTATTTTCATAAGTTCACACCTTATACTGGAGGGGCAACATGACCTTTGACCTGAATACACTACCCGAAGATCCGGGCGCCTTGAGCGAAGCCGAAATGCTCGCCTTCGCGCAACAACTCAATGATATTGAACCAAGCAATCATGCGCTGGATATGATCGTCCAGCAACCGGACGCTGCTGGCCTGACTGCCGCGATACTGATTTTGCTTTACCTTGCCGGTATCGCGATTATTCAGGGCCGCATGCTCCTGCCGGCAATGGCGCAAACGAAACACGCGCTGTCGTCGCTGCTCCACCGCTACGCGTCGTGAAAATAATCGTATATTTTCTGCGCTGTGGATTTTGATATACCGTCGACATTCTGCAGGTCTTCGACACTCGCCCCCGACACCGCCTGCCCCGAACCGAAATGCAGCAACAACGCGCGCTTGCGCTTCGCGCCGATACCCGGCACACCATCCAGCGGTGATTTGCTGATATCTCCTTTACGGCGTGTCCTGTGCGCGCCAATGGCAAACCGGTGCGCTTCATCGCGCAGACGCTGCAGGTAATGCAAAACCGGATCGTTTACGGGCAACTGGAACTGCTTCTTCCCCGTCATAAAAAACTGCTCCCGCCCCGCATTCCTGTCCGGCCCCTTGGCAATCGCCACCAGCGTCACATCATCGAGGATCCCCAGCTCTTCCAGAACCTCATACACGGCCGATAGCTGCCCCTTCCCCCCGTCAATAAGCAACAGGTCTGGCCACTCCTCTCCCTCCTTGTCGACTTCCTCTTTCAAAAGCCGGGTAAAGCGCCGCGACAATACCTCGCGCATCATCCCGTAATCATCGGCTGCTTCTGCTGTCTTGATATTGAACTTGCGGTAAGCGCTTTTGCGAAATCCTTCCGGCCCCGCGACAATCATCCCGCCCACCATATTGGTGCCGGATATGTGGGAGTTATCGTACACTTCAATTCGCTGCGGCGGCTCGTCCATGTCGAACAGCTCCGCAACACCCTCCAGGAATTTCGCTTCCGATGCCTGCTCTAACAAGTGACGCTCCATCGCGTGCTGCGCGTTGTTCTGCACAAAATCCATCAGCCGCTTGCGCACGCCACGCGACGGTTTTGAAATCGCCACCTTGCGTTTCAGCTTTTGTGACAAGGCTTCTTCCAGCAAGTCTTTATCGTCGGGAATGTTGGACACAATCACCTCCGGCGGCACCGGCTTGCTCTCGTAAAATTGTGCAAGAAACGCGCCCAGGATCGCACCGTCTTCTTCTTCATTCTGGTGACGCGGGAAATATGCGCGGTTGCCGAAATTCTGCCCTCCGCGGAAAAAGAAAACCTGCACGCATGACTTCCCCTGCCTGCGGTATAACCCGACCACGTCCGCATCCTTGATACCGGATACGTTGATATCCTGCCGCGCCTGTATCGCGCTCAACGCCCGGATACGGTCGCGGTATTTTGCGGCTTCCTCGTAATCCTGCTCCGCCGATGCCGCCTGCATCTGCTTGGCGTATTTTTCCTGTATCTCGCGCGACTTGCCGGACAGGAACGCGCGCGCCTCGTCCACCTGCTGCGCATATTCCTCCTTGCTCACCTTGTCGACGCACGGCGCGGTGCACCGCTTGATATGGTATTGCAGGCACGGTCGCGCCCGCTGGGCGAAATAACTGTCCGTGCAATTGCGCAACAGGAACGCCCGCTGCATGACGTTCAGCGTCTGGTTCACCGCCCCCGCCGACGCAAACGGGCCAAAATATTCTCCCTTGGTTTTCTGCGCCCCCCGGTGCTTCATCACGCGCGGATAGTCATGGTCGAACGGGATCAGGATGTACGGAAACGACTTGTCGTCGCGCAAAAGGATATTATACCGCGGCTTCAGCTTCTTGATCATGTTGGATTCAAGCAGCAGCGCCTCGACCTCAGTGCCGGTATTCACCACCTCCATCGTGTCGGTTTCCGCCACCATGCGCTTCAACCGCTCCGGATGCCGGTTGATGTTCGTGTACGACATCACCCGTTTTTTCAGGCTTTTGGCCTTACCGACATACAAAACGTCCCCGCCAGCATTCAACATCCGGTACACACCGGGGCTTTCGGGCAGTTTATTGGCAAATTCGCGGATAATCTCCGCCCCGCGCTGCAGGGAAATTTCACTCATGGGGATGTAATCTAAGCCAGTGCATGAATTTTTCAAAGAGCCTTGAAATTCTGCCCCCAACCGACTACTCATAACTGTCTTTTTTAAAAAGATTTTTGTTTGTGGGCAGGCGCATTAAGCGCCGTATAATAGAAAGCCCAGTATAAGAATTTATTTTTGTTTGTGGGCAGGCGCTAGGAGTGACGTGTACAAACGTACACGAACGACGCAGCAACGAACCCACAAATAAAAAGAGGCGCCCGTGGCGGAATCGGTAGACGCTGCGGACTTAAAATCCGTTTCCCTTTGGGAGTGGGGGTTCAAGTCCCCCCGGGCGCACCAATTTTTTTTAAGGAATTGCGATGCACGAAAGTAACAAACATGTTCGGATTATGCCTGCGAGCCGGTTGCTGCAGGCTTTCGTCGGTACGGGCAAGTTCAGGGAAGAAAACATTGAAAAGGCGCAGGCGATCATCGACCGTGTGCAGGGCAATCTCGATATTTCGGATTTAGCACAGCAACACATGCAGGAAATGTCCGAAGTCATCAGCGATATCAAGGCGGGCAAGGACGCGAACGATATTATCAAAAAGGCCACACATTCGCTGGTTGATTTCAAATCCAATGCCGGGATGTTTGATGAGGGGAAATACATCAACCTGCCGATCTTGTTGTTCCAGTGGATGGAAAGCATCGAAACGATCGATCAGGATTCAACGGATATTATTGAATGGTACTTCCTGATTATGAGCAAGATCCTGATTGAAAAACAGATCAGCGACGATCAGGTAGACCCGATCACGAAGGAAATGGCTGAAGCCTGCAAGCGTTACTACGCCAAGCACCCCGAAATCGAACAGGCCCGTATCATCGACAATGTTGATACGCTGTTCGGGGACGAAGAGCAAACCACCTGACGATAGGCTAACATCATGGAAGACCATCATACCCTCACCCAGCTTGCAACCGTGCTCGCTGCGGCATTTCTTGGTGGCGCCGTATTCCGAAAGCTCAAACAACCGGTACTGGTTGGCTATATCATCGTCGGCCTTATTCTCGGCCCGTCCGTTTTAGGAATAGTTGAAGGACAGAAGGAAATTTCCCTGCTGGCCGAACTTGGTATCTTGCTGCTGTTGTTTATTGTCGGCATGGAAATGGATCTGAAGTCCTTCCGCTCTGTTTCAAAAATCGCACTCATCACCTGCGGGGTACAAATTGGTGCGGGCTTGATTACAATGGCCGCGCTCGGTTATTTCATGGAATGGCCGATGAACCGCACCATACTGCTTGGATTTGCTGTGGCGTTAAGCTCCACTGCGGTAGCCTTGAAAATCCTCGAAGATATGGGCCTGCGTAACAGCAAACTGGGGCGCGCAAGCGTCGGCGTATTGGTCGCGCAGGATCTGGCGTTCATCCCGATGGTGCTGATTATCGGGGCATTGAACACTGGCGAAGGGTTTAACTATACTGGTCTGGCGCGCCTTGGCGTCGCCGTCCTGCTCCTTGCGGGGCTGATGGTTTTGCTCACCAAGCGCCCGAAAATCTTTCAGACAATATGGGGTAAATTTGAACATGTGAAAGCCGGCGCAATGAAGGGGCAGGTCGCCATCACGGCCCTCGCCTTTTGTTTCAGCGCTGCGGCCATCGCTGGTGTTATGGGGCTGTCAGCCGCCTACGGCTCCTTCCTCGCCGGGATCGCGCTTGGCAACACGGCAAAAAGCAAGGAACTGGAAGAACAGACAAAACCCATCTTCGACATCACGATCATGGTGTTCTTCTTGTCGATCGGCCTGTTGATTGATCTGGCCTTCCTTTGGAAAAATATCGGCGTTGTGCTCTTGCTGCTGGTCATCACCATGACGCTAAAGACCATCGTCAATTTCTTCGTCCTGCGCTGGCAGGGCATGACAAAGGACGAAGCATATGTCGCGGGAGCATCACTGGCGCAGGTCGGGGAATTTTCTTTCATTCTCGCCGCCATCGGCCTGAGCGCAGGTACAATTCAATATGACGGCTACCGTTACGTTGTCGCCATCATATCGTTAAGCCTGCTGGCAACGCCCTTGTGGCTGTTTGTGGTTGAAAAAACGCAGGCATTGGCGAATGTGAACCTTGCCCGCGCTCTGCGCCGCCGCGGCAAAAAAGATGACCCCGCACAAAACAACGAAAAAGCGGCTTAATCCAGGTGCGTGACCGCGCTCGGCTCCACGCCCAACGACTGCATAAGGTTGATGACTTCTTTCCCCGCCGCTTTGACGGATGCCACATCAATGGAACGCACGACAATGCTGACGCCCGCCTCGCCCCCGCGAAAATTGGGATAGGACCCGATATCTACATCCGCAAAACGCCCCTGGATGGACGCCAGTCCTTCCGAAATCTGGCTTTCCTGCAGGCTGCACGTAATGCTCTGCGAAATAATCGGCACGCCTTCGGCCAGCGTATGGACAAACCCATCGAACATTCCCTGCATAATGCGCGGAACACCGGCCATGACATACACATTACCAATCAGAAAGCCGGGCGCACCGGATACCGGATTGTCAATCAGCGACGCTCCGTCCGGGATCATCGCCATTTTCTTACGCGCGTCGGTTACTTCCGCCGGGTCGCCGTAATGGTCGATCAGCGCCTGAAGCGCGCGCTCGTTTAACTCCAGATCTACGCCAAAGGCCTTTGCGATGCTGGCCGCCGTAATATCGTCATGCGTCGGGCCGATCCCCCCGGTGGTAAAAACATATGTTTCCTGTGCCCGCAAGGCGTTGACAGTATTGACAATCACTTCCTCTATATCCGGGATAATCCGCACCTCCCGCAGGGAAATCCCCCGCTCCGACAGCTTTTCGGCCAGCCAGCTTGTATTCCTGTCCTGCGTCCGTCCGCTCAGGATTTCGTTCCCGATAATCACCAGCGCGGCGCTGTAACTCGTTTTTTGCATTTCCCTATCTATTCTTTATAATTTGAAAACCAGCCTATAATATGGTTCAAAGACGTATGAAAAACAATACAGCACAGCAAGGTCACTATAATCAGGACGGCATCCTGATCCACGACCAATCCGGCTATGACGGCATGCGCAAGGCCGGGCAATTGGCTGCGCAGACGCTGGATATGATTACCGACCATGTCCGTCCCGGCGTCACGACGGAGGAGCTGGACACCCTGTGCCATAATTTCATTATCGAACATGATGCCATCCCTGCCCCGCTGAATTACAAGGGCTTCCCGAAATCTATCTGCACGTCGATCAACCACGTCGTCTGCCACGGCATCCCAGGTGAGCGCGAATTGATCGAAGGCGACATCGTGAACATCGACGTCACCTGTATCGTCGATGGCTGGCACGGCGATACGTCGCGCATGTATTTCGTCGGCGATAAAATCCCGGTGAAGGCGCGTAAATTATGCGACGTTACATACGATGCTATGATGGCGGGGATTGAAGCCGTGAAGCCGGGCGCGACTTTGGGCGATGTCGGTTACGCTATTCAGAAAGTGGCCGAAGCCAACCGTTTTTCAATCGTACAGGATTTCTGCGGCCATGGCCTGGGACAGGTCTTTCACATGCCGCCGTCGGTCATGCATTTTGGCATACCGCACCAGGGGCCGATCCTCGAACCCGGCATGTTCTTCACCATCGAACCCATGGTCAACGCCGGAAAGTACCAGACAAAGGTGCTGGAGGACGGCTGGACAGCCGTGACCCGTGACCGCTCCCTGTCCGCGCAATACGAACATTCGCTCGCCGTCACCGATGACGGGTTTGAAATCTTCACCCTTTCACCCGCCGGCCATACAAAAGCGCCATATTCCTGACCGCAGATAAACACGAATAGACACGGATAAAACGCAAACTGTAAAAAGTTACTTTTACGCGCCAAAGGCGCGCAATATCTATTCCCGGCAACCCCCAGTGTTTATTCAAATAATCAGTGTTCATTTGTGTTCATCTGTGGTTAAAAGAAATCATGACGAATGTGATCGAAAAGGACGACAAACCGCATTATACCGGCCACCGCGACCGCCTGCGCGCACGCTTCCTCGCCGCGCCCGATACGTTGCCGGATTACGAACTCCTCGAACTCATTCTCTTTATGGCTATCCCGCGGCGGGATGTAAAACCGATCGCCAAACAACTCATCTCCCGTTTCGGCTCCTTTAACGGCGTGGTCAACGCTTCGCCCGCCGACCTTGCGGGCGTCAGCGGAATCTCCGAAACCACCGCAATCGCGATTAAGGCCGTGCAGGCCGCCGCCCACCGCCTGATGAAACAGGACGTCATTGGCCGCCCGGTATTAAACAGCTGGCAACGGTTGATGGACTACCTCCACGCCACCATGGCGCATGAACAGCGCGAACATTTCCGCCTGTTATTCCTCAATAAAAAGAATGAACTGATCGCCGATGAAATTCAGCAAAGCGGAACGGTCGACCACACCCCCGCTTACCCGCGGGAAATTATGAAGCGCGCGCTGGAATTATCCGCCACCGCCATAATACTTGTCCATAACCACCCGTCCGGCGACCCGACACCATCGCAAGCCGACGTTGACATGACCAACGCAATCATAAACGCGGCCAAACCCTTCAACATCGTCATCCACGACCACCTGATCGTTTCCAAAAACGACATCACCTCGTTCAAAACAATGGGATTGATTTAGGATTTTAAATCGGAAATCCTTGACAAAAGCTGCCTTACCCACTAATAAGAAAACTATAAAAAACAAAAATAAATTAACAGGGAGTATTCTAATGAGCGCCTTCACTTAATAAGCGTAAACCTCAGCATATAAATGCCTAACAGGAAGTGTTTTGCACTTTCCTGAAGCGATTTCTATTCCCAAACTCACTGCCTTTGCACCTTGAAAACGTATTGCCAGCGTTTTGGGAGAGGGAAAGCTATGCCAACTATTTCACTAAAGCGGAAGCAACAATAAAGCTGCTTCCGAACAATAAACTCAACCAAATTTTACAGGGAAAAAACCAATGTTAAATTTTTTTAAAAACAAAAATGGAGATCTAAGCGCAACCAAAATCGGAACAACGACCCTGGCGGGGTTATTCACCGCCGCATCGTTATGGTCCGGCATTTATATTAACGAAGCACGACAGGTATCGTTGGAAGTTCGTTTCGGGGACGTGGTCGATACGGTAACGGAATCCGGTCTGAAAACAAAAGTGCCGTTCCTGACATCCCGTTACGCTTATTCGCTGGCACGGCAAACAACTGAAATCGGGCAGGGAACAGCATTACGTACAAGTGATGATGTACGCCTGACGAACCCGTTCACCATCGAATATGAAATCGACAAAAATGCAGACCTGAAAAACCTGTATTTTCAATTAAAGGGGTCTGGTGAAGATCTGCAGGACGTTATTCAAAAACTGGCACGTGATGTCGGTGTACGTGTCTTCGAAGGACTGCAGGTAACCGACTTGGCCGAAGAAGGTATCACCGATAAAATCAAAACGGAGATGAAGACAAAACTGCAGGCAGATTTGCAAGCAAAAGGATGGCCGGTAACAATTGTTGATGTCTTGTCCGATGGCTTTCAATTGTCACCTGAATCCGAAGATGTGCTGGAACGTATCATTGACATTCGTCAGGAAAAAGCACGTCTGGAACTTCGTGAAGAAAATGCCATTAAAGCACAGGAAACATTGGAAGCAGAGGCCGAAGCTTACGTGAAGTATGCAGACGTGCTCCGTGCTGCTGGCTTGCCGGACGAAGACATTCGCTGTGCCATCCACGACAAAATGGCGCAGGATGCTGGCAAAATCATGACACCGTTTGCGCAGGTCTGCGGCACGGCAACTGGTGGCTTTGCAAATGATATCGCTGTCGCCGTTGATCCGGCAAACGTCACAATGCCCCCGGTAAAGGGTGGCGCAGCGCCTGCCCCCATCACACCGTAATTATTTTATTGTTAACCAAAAAGGCCAGGGCGCGGATACCTTCCCCGCGCCCTTGCGACCACCTTGTATTGACATAACAAATAATCTGATTTAACTGCTACTATTATGCATTCTTTGTAATGAGAGGGCGACATGACCAATCCAGAAATCATCACCGACCCGGATATGGAAGTCATCAGCATTGGCGACTTCGTGCAACTGGCATCGCAGGACCCTGACGAACCCGGCGTTTTTCAGGGGATTTTTGCCGGCGCGGTAATGGGCAATCGTCCTGTAGCGTTCGTTATGGACATTTCACCGTTGCCCGACGCGCCGCGCGTCATACAAATCGACACGCGTCAAACAGGGCTCAAAAAAGTGCCTGCAGACGTAAACTTATCGGAATATCCGGCTGTCACGCGCACTTTGTCGCAACACCGCCGGGCCTTCCTCGCGATAGCGCAGCCTAAGAAAACGGGTACACCCGCCCGACCGCCAACACATCGCCCGACCGATCACGGAATGCACATTCATTAAGGTTAGAAACACGTTGCATACAGTCTCACCTCTCCCTAAAGGAAGAGGTCGCTCAGACGTTAAAGTCTGAGCGGGTGAGGGACAAAAATATTCCATACATCCCGCGTATATGATAATATTCCTATCGTCGTGAGCGGTCTACGGTAAATGCTGACCGCCCGGAGCAAACAGCGTTTTGACGTGGTTAGGAAGATAAGCCGACGTTTAATGAACCTAAACGAGGCGCAATCTGACGCATTCCACGGCGAAACGGGGAAGCTCTTAAGGAAACGAACTATTTGTTTGGCACCTCTAACGCCTTGAAAAACAATAAACAGCCCCCCTGGCGCTGCCCCGCACCCCAAAACGAACTATTAAGTCTTGGTCTGTACACAAATTTCATGCTAAGCACCTTGTATCGTTGCTTGATTTTGTTTTTTCAGCAGGCGCAAGCGACGACGAATAGTTGACCTATTTTAGGAGTGCGGCAACGCACTGAAAAAGCAAAAGAAAGCAACGAGAGTATGATCCCAAGATACTCCAGAGCCGAAATGGCCGACATTTTCGAACAGGAAAACAAATTCCGCATCTGGCTGGAAGTTGAAACCCTTGCGCTGGAGCAGATGGCGAACCTCGGCATCGTACCGGAAAGCGCGGCGAAGGCTCTGCGCGACAAGGGCGATTTCGATGTTGATCGCATCAATGAAATCGAAGCCGAAGTCAAACACGACGTCATCGCCTTCCTGACCTCCGTTGCCGAATATGTGGGCGAAGACAGCCGCTACGTGCATCAGGGCATGACCTCCTCCGACGTGGTCGACACCTCCTTCGCCGTGATGTTGACGCAGGCGGCGGACCTGCTGATCGCCGATCTGGATAAAGTTCTGAACGCGCTGAAAAAGCAGATCGACGCGCATGAGAAGACACTGTGCATCGGGCGCAGTCACGGCATCCACGGTGAACCGACGACCTTCGGCCTGAAAATGGCCGGTCACTTTGCGGCCTTTAAGCGCGCGAAACGCCGCATGATCGCCGCGAAGGACGAAGTATCAACCATCACAATTTCCGGCGCTGTCGGTACATATGCAACCCTCGATCCGTCGATTGAGGAATATGTCGCAGACAAACTCGGCTTGCGCCCCGAAACCGTGGCAACGCAGGTCATCCCGCGCGACCGTCATGCCATGTTCTTTGCTACGCTTGGCATTATCGCCTCCTCCATCGAAAACCTGTCCGTGGAAATCCGCCACCTGCAACGCACTGAAGTAAGGGAAGCCGAGGAATATTTCTCCCCCACGCAAAAGGGGTCGTCGGCCATGCCGCACAAGCGCAACCCCATCTCGTCCGAAAATTTAACGGGCCAAGCCCGCATCATCCGCGCCGCCGTCACACCTGCACTCGAAAACGTCGCGCTGTGGCATGAACGTGATATTTCCCATTCATCAGTGGAACGCACCATCCTGCCCGATGCCTGCATCAGCGCCGATTACGCCCTGAACCGCCTGGCGAACGTCGTCGAAAACCTGCTGGTGTATCCTGAACGTATGCAACACAACCTCGAAATGACCGGAGGGCTGGTCTTCTCCCAACGCGTCCTTCTCGCCCTCACCCAGGCCGGCATCTCCCGCGAAGACGCCTACCGCATCGTTCAGCGCAATGCCATGAAGGTCTGGGAAGACCGCAGCTCCGGCAAAGGCTCCCTGTCCCTGCGCGAAGCGCTGGAAGCGGACAAGGACGTCACGGACAAGCTGGATACCGCCGCCCTCGACGGCATTTTCGATTACAGCCACTACACAAAGCACATCCCGGATATCATCGCCCGCGCCTTAAAATCCTAACACACCGCAACATTACGAAAAATTCTGGACAGACCGGAAAACCTGTTCTATAACCCTATATCCATAATAAAAAAGAGGGTGTTATGAGTGAAATAACTTTAGAGCGAGCCAGATCTTTCATCAATTCAGCAGACATAGCAATTGTCGGCATTCTGGCAAGATATGAGGCAAGATCGGCTGAACTCTCGCAAAACTCCGCAAAATTTCTAACAGACCTTGTAGCCAAAACATTAAGCGATTGCCCGCAGGAAATGATGATCGCAACGCTGGAACGCTTAGATCTGTCAGAAAAGCAGCCAAGCATCACCGAACAAGATTTCATCTCTTTGGCTACGGCCCTCCGTCAGCGCTTCGACGCAGCAGTCTTTATCGCCCTAGCAAAAGAAGTGGAAGGCCGGACAACATCTTACGATGAACCAAGACATACAGCCGTTCTGGATGCCAATCAGAATCGTGCCAAAAAAGATGGCGCCGACGACCAAATGGTTCGCGATATTTTTGCCAATGCCATCATGGCAAACCTTGTTAAATATCAAGATCAATATTTGCAACACGGCACAGGCCCTATCGCATGGCAAGTGATGAAATTGGCTGCCTGATTTCAAATCCCCTCTTGAAACCTTTGGCGTAAGCTTTATTCTCTTTACAGGATTAAAAAAGGAGTTACAGCCATGAAGGGCGACAAGAAAGTCATTGAATATCTCAACGCGGCGCTGAAAAAGGAACTGGGCGCGATCAACCAGTATTTCCTGCACGCGCGCATGCTGGAGGACTGGGGTGTCACCAAGCTTGGCCGTCACGAATACAATGAATCGATTGAGGAAATGCGCCATGCGGATGAACTCATCAAACGCATCCTGTTCCTCGGCGGCCTGCCGAACCTTCAGGAAGTCGCAAAGCTCCACATCGGCGAAACGGTCAAAGAAGTGCTGGAATGTGACCTGAAAATCGAAATTGACGGCGTCCAGAACTACAAGGAGGCCATCAAATACAGCCGCGAAGCAGGCGATTACGTATCCGAAGACCTGTTCAAAACCATCCTGCATGACGAAGAAGGGTACGTTGATTACCTGGAAACCCAGCTGGATCTTCTGAACAGGATCGGCGAACAGAACTACATCCAGCTGAATTCAGAAAGCCCGCTCGACACACCCGCCGAAGGCGCATAAGCAGGCTAATCCATTAGAAATAAATGATAAAAGGGGCCGGCTTTGGCCTCTTCTTTTACCTCTATCCCCCTTTCCTGTGTAACGTTTCTTTTTTTACTTGCGAATAGTTATCAGAAGCAATAGTATTGGTTTTAAAGCACATTATCTTGTGCCCTTATCAGGAGAAAACGCTAAATGTATGTATGCCTGTGCAATCCATTTACAGACAAGGACGTGCAAAACGCCCTGAGCGATGCTTCTGTCAAAAAATCCCCGGCACAAATTTACAAAGCCTGTTCCGGCGGTGAGCAGCCCTGCTGCGGCACATGCCTGTGCATGATCCGCGAAATGGTTGGCGACGCCGCGTAAAGCTTAGGATTTCTGTTTCCTTCCCCTTGCAATCCTGCGGCCACTATGGCACGACTCATACCTACATCATGTTTTATATGCCAAGGAGCACTTGAATGTTCAAAACCCTCACCCTTTTAGCCGGGAGCTTATTACTTATGTCTACCTCAGCCCAGGCCGCAGATGCCGAAAACACGTTATATCTGGATTTGAAAGATGGACGTGTCACGATTGAATTATATCCTGATAAAGCGCCCAAACATGTGGAGCGCGTAAAAACTCTAACCCGCGAAGGTTTTTATGACGGCGTTGTATGGCACCGTGTGATTGACGGTTTCATGGCGCAGACAGGCGACCCGACCGGAACAGGTACAGGCGGTTCCGACAAGCCGGACCTGCAGGCCGAATTCAACGACATTAACTTCGGTCGCGGTACAATTGGTGCGGCCCGCACACAAGACCCGAACTCCGCTAACTCTCAATGGTTCATCTGTTTTGAAGACTGCTCGTTCCTGAACGGTCAGTACACTGTCTGGGGACAGGTCATTGACGGAATGGAACATGTTGACGCCATCACACGTGGTGAGCCACCGGCCAATCCGGACAAAGTCATCAAAATAACCGTTGCAGCCGATGAAAGCGCAGCAGCAACAACCGCTCCGGCTGCCGGTGCTATTGAAGATGCTGCCGAAGAAGCTGCGGACGACGCAGACGAAGCCGCCGAAAAAACCATGAACGCAGCGGGCGATTCCTCGGAAGAAATTCTGAACACCGCTCCGGCTTCTACCACCTCTCCGGAAGAAGGATTTGAAGTCGAAAACGGCGTATCATTTGAATAAAGCGCATACCGCACTATATAAATAGAAGAGCATCCCCGCCCTGTGCGGGGATCTTTTTTTTTCAAAAAGGACAAGACATGGAACTACCGATATATCAAGTCGACGCATTTACCGACAATGTTTTTACCGGCAACCCGGCTGCTGTTGTGCCGCTGGATAGTTGGCCGGACGATGAAACGCTGCTGAAAATTGCCGCGGAAAATAATTTGTCCGAAACAGCTTTTTTCGTACCAAAAGATGGCGGATACCATATACGGTGGTTTACCCCCACAACAGAAGTTGATTTATGCGGTCACGCCACCCTTGCCAGCGCCCATATCCTGTACACTGAACTTGGATACAAGGAAGACGCGATATACTTTCACAGCATGTCCGGAAAACTGATTGTCGCGAGAACAAACAGCGGATATGAACTGGATTTCCCTGTCTGGCCGTCCGAAAAATCGGACCCTCCTGTCGACGCGCGATTGAAAGAAGCTTTTGGAACAGAATGCAGTGAACTGTACAAAGGGAAAAAATGGGTTTGTGTATTTGAAAACCCGGCCTTCATCCGCGCCGCAGTGCCAGACATAAACGCAATTGCCAAAATCACAGAATGCCAGGGCGTTATTATTACGGCGAAAGGAGACAACGGCTATGACTGTGTCTCACGGTATTTTGGCCCACAGATTGGCATAGACGAAGATCCGGTGACCGGTTCTGCCCACTGTCTGCTCGCCCCCATATGGGCGGACAAGCTGGGCAAAAACACCATACGCGCCTATCAGGCCTCCGCCCGCGGCGGGGAATTGCTATGCACCCTTGAAAACGACCGCGTAAAAATCGGCGGGCAGGCTGCGCTCTATTTAAAAGGAAAGATATTTATACCGGATTAGGAAGAATGTTTTTGTTTTATCGCCTTGCGTTCTTCATCTGTCACCATCAGCCCTTCCGCATGGCGGATCAGAAAATTGATGACTTTTTCGGCCTTCGCCGTTTCTTGTATTGGGTCGGGCGTTTCGACACGGACAATCGCCTCATTATCATCATGCAAAATAACGACCTCAGCGTTTTTTACACCAAGAATTGCGACCAGGTGTTTTAAGCGGTTTTCATTGAAATATTCTTCGGCCAGTATCGGGTTACTGGTAAAAAAGTAGTATTTGTCTTTGTCCCATAAATCGGATGACAGGATATGGGGCTTTAACGCACTCAGCGTCTGCAAAAACGGAATCATGTCCTTCGTACCGGCCGCCGAAGATCCTACAAGCCCGTCCGGCAGTTTGATTTCAATAACACTGACGGCGCGGCGCGCCTTTACATCGTCCGGATCGCGCGTGGCCCCGAAACAGGACACACCGAATTTCCCAATCATCCCGGTAACGGTCGGTGACTCCATAAACCTGCCGCTGTCATATTGTAACTTGTACTTTTCGGCCAGCACTTCCCACGACCGCTTTTGCTTTTGCAAAATAACGACCGACCACACAAAAGCCCCCAAAATGATGGAAGACAAACCAAACCAAAGTAATAGCCAGACCCAAGTCATGTCATTCATATTAAACAAAAAAATTAAACCCGACTATCATTTTAAAGGGTTTATCCGCGGCTTGTCACTTTTTAACGGTTTGCCCAAAAGCAAGACCCCGCAAAATGCGGGGCCTCACCTCAAGAGCACAGACAACTATCATCTTAATGGTAGGTTACCTCCCGGGAAGCGGCGTCGCCCCCACGGAAATAGGAAGACAGGAGCTTGGATAACCCTTCGCTCTTGCCTTTGGGCGCTCCGTTAGGGGCGTCCAGCACGGGCTGCTCGGCAGGTTCTTCGCTCTGCGTTGCCGCCAAAAAGTTCATGTTGCCTAATACATCCATATCAGGCACAAAATCGCTGTCAGCTGTCAAAAGGTCCATATTTTCCGGCAAAAGCGGCTTTTCCTCTTCGACCGGCTGTTCTTCGGCCTTGATTTCAACAGAAGACGTTTTTTGCTCCAGGTTGTGAATGGCATCGGCA